>NZ_JBSHKH010000218.1:0-7432 GCF_053643595.1 Streptomyces sp. NPDC055506
GCGGACAGGTCCTAGGGGAGGAAGACCTGTCCGCTCGGCGTTTCACGGACCGGGCGGCTGAGCGACGGGGGGACGTTCAGCCGCCCGGAGTCTCGGGGAGCGCGACGCGACCGTCAGGTCTTCGCCAGCTCCTTCTCGCCGCCCTGCTCGGGCACCTCGACGTGCTCGTCGGACGAGCCGCCGTGGCCGTCGTCCAGCAGCGTCTTCTCGTCGAAGGGCAGCTGGCCGGTGAGGACCTCGCCCACCCGCTCCTTGTCGATCTCCTTCGTCCAGGTACCGATCAGCACGGTGGCCACGGCGTTGCCGGCGAAGTTGGTCAGGGCGCGGGCCTCGCTCATGAAGCGGTCGATGCCGACGATGAGGCCGATGCCGTCCACCAGGGCCGGCTTGTGCGCCTGCAGACCACCGGCCAGGGTCGCGAGGCCCGCGCCGCTGACACCGGCGGCGCCCTTGGAGGCGACCAGCAGGAAGAGCAGCAGCGGGATCTGCTCGCCGATGGACATCGGCGTGCCCATGGCGTCGGAGATGAACAGCGAGGCCATGGTCATGTAGATCATGGTGCCGTCGAGGTTGAAGGAGTAGCCGGTCGGGATGGTGATGCCGACCACCGGCTTGCTGACGCCCAGGTGCTCCATCTTCGCGATGAGCCGCGGCAGCGCGGACTCGGAGGAGGAGGTGGACATGATCAGCAGGAACTCACGGCCCAGGTACTTGAACAGCGTGAGGATGTTCAGGCCGGAAATGACGCGCAGCAGCACGCCGAGCACGATGAAGACGAACAGGAAACAGGTGACGTAGAAGCCGAGCATCAGCACGGCGAGGCTCTTGAGCGCTTCCAGGCCGGCGGAGCCGGTGACGGCGGCGATGGCGCCGAAGGCACCGATCGGGGCGGCCCACATCACCATGGCGAGGATGCGGAAGACGAGCCGCTGGATGTGCTCGATACCGCGCAGGATCGGCTGGCCGGCCGAGCCCATGCCCTGGAGGGCGAAGCCGGCGAGCAGGGCGATCAGCAGGGTCTGCAGGACCGACTCGTTGGTGAAGGCGGAGACGATCGTGGTCGGGATGATGCCGAGCAGGAACTCGCTGGCGCCCTTGGCCTCGGAATCGATCTGCGCGTGACCGGCGTCCTTGATCGCGTCGGTCACCGCGAGGCCGGTGCCCGGCTCCAGGATGTTGCCGACGACCAGGCCGATGCCCAGGGCGACCAGCGACATCACGGTGAAGTAGACCAGGGCGATACCGCCGACGGCACCGACCTTGGCGGCGTTCCGTACCGAGCCGATGCCCAGCACGATCGTGCAGAAGATGATGGGCGAGATCATCATCGTGATCAGGTTCACGAAGCCCGTGCCGATCGGCTTCAGCCCGACAGCGAAGTCCGGTGCGGCCATACCCACCGCGATACCGGCAGCGACCGCGATGATCACCGCGATGTAGAGATAGTGGGTGCGGTCCCGCTTGGGTTTGCGTGCGGCAGGTGCCGTATCGGCTGCGCTGGTCACGGCGGCCCTCCTTGACGACGTCGTCGGCATCACCGGCGTGCGGCTCACGTCCGGGGTTTCCGGGAAACACAGAGCGGAGCTCCCGGAGATGCGTTATGGGGAATGCCGTGACTATGTCCTGCCCTGTGAGCGCGGTCACCCTTCCGTTCATTTAGTTCACAATCAGCCACGAGGCAGACTGACGACATGCGCTTCTCCGTCCCCCGACCCCGCAGCCTGGCGGCCCAGCTCTTCGCCATGCAGGCCGTACTGATCGCGGTCGTCGTGGCCGGATGTGCTCTGTTCACCTATGTCAGCGACCGCAGCCAGGCCGAGGAGGCCGCGAAGCGCCAAGCCAGGGCCGTGGCGCTGTCCGTCGCCGACTCCCCGTCGGTGCCGGCCGCGGCCGGCGCCTCCGACCCGACCGCGGAGCTCCAGCCGTACGCGCTGAAGGTCATGCGGGACACCGAGGTCGACTTCATCACGATCATGAACCCGCAGGGCATTCGCTGGACGCATCCCGACCCGGACCAGATCGGCCAGACCTACCAGGGCCACACCGAGCGGGCCCTGAGGGGCGAGACCTACACCGAGACCTACACCGGCACCCTCGGCCCGTCGGTCCGCGCGGTCACCCCGATCAACAACGGCAAGCGGATCGTCGGCCTGGTCAGCGCGGGCATCCGGGTCGAGGCGATCACCGAGCGGGTGCAGAGCCAGGTCACGGCCCTGCTGGGCGTGGCCGCCGGGGCGCTGGCCCTGGGCGCCATCGGCACCTATGTGGCCAACGCCCGGCTGCGCCGCCACACCCACAGCATGAACGCGGCCGAGCTCAGCCGGATGCACGACTACCACCAGGCCGCCCTGCACGCCGTACGGGAGGGGCTGCTGATGCTGGACGGGCAGTACCGTGTGGCGTTGATCAACGACGGGGGGCGGGAGCTGCTCGGCGTGGAAGGGGACGTGGTGGGCAGGTCGGTGGCCGAGCTCGGGCTCCCCGCCCCGCTGACGGGCGCGCTGCTGGCGTCGGAGCCGCGGGTGGACGAGGTGCATCTGACGGCGTCGCGGGTCCTGGTCATCAACACCTCCCCGGTGTCGGGCGGTGAGCGGCGCGGTACGGTCGTCACCCTGCGCGATGTCACCGAACTCCAGTCGTTGATGGGCGAGTTGGACTCCGAGCGGGGCTTCACTCAGGCGCTGCGCTCGCAGGCGCACGAGGCGGCGAACCGGCTGCACACGGTCGTCTCGCTGATCGAGCTGGGCCGGGCGGAGGAGGCGGTGGAGTTCGCGACGGCCGAGCTGGAGCTGGCGCAGGCGCTGACCGACCAGGTGGTGGCGGCGGTGAGCGAGCCGGTGCTGGCGGCGCTGCTGCTGGGCAAGACGGCCCAGGCGAACGAGCGGGGCGTGGAGCTGATGGTGTCGGAGGACAGCAGCCTGGACGACGGCCTGCTGCCCGAGACCCTGCCGGCGCGGGACCTGGTGACCATCCTGGGCAACCTGATCGACAACGCCGTGGACGCGGCGCAGGGCAGTGTGCGGGCGCGGGTGACGGTGGCGGCGTACTCCCAGGGCACCGAGGACTGCCCAGAGCTGGTGCTGCGGGTCTCCGACACGGGCCCGGGCGTCGACCCGGAGCACGCCGAGGCGGTCTTCCAGCGAGGCTTCTCGACGAAGCCGTCCGGTCCGGGCGGACGAGGTCTGGGACTGGCCCTGGTACGGCAGGCGGCGCAACGGCACGAGGGGACGCTGTCGGTGTCCGAGGCCGCCGAGGGCGGGGCGGAGTTCGAGGTACGGCTGCCGCTGCGCGAGTCCGGCGCGGTCGCCGCGGGCGTGACATCCTCAGGCCCGGTGTCCGAGGGCTCTGGAGGCCCCGTATGACGAGCGACACGACGCACGCGAAAGCCATCCGGGTCCTGGTGGTGGAGGACGACCCGGTGGCCGCCGACGCCCATGTCATGTTCGTCGGGCGGGTCCCCGGGTTCGTCGCTGTGGGCAAGGCGCACACGGGCGGGGAGGCCCGCCGGGCCCTGGAGCGCACACCGGTGGACCTCCTCCTGCTCGACCTGCACCTGCCTGATGTGCACGGGCTGCAGCTCGCCCGGTCCCTGCGTGCCGCCGGGCACCACGCGGACGTCATAGCGGTGACGTCGGCGCGCGATCTGGCCGTCGTGCGCGAGGGCGTCTCGCTCGGAGTCGTGCAGTACGTCCTGAAGCCGTTCACCTTCGCGACGCTGCGGGACCGGCTCGTGCGGTACGCCGAGTTCCACGCCTCGGTCGGCGAGGCGAGCGGCCAGGACGAGGTGGACCGGGCCCTGGCGGCCCTGCGCGCCCCCGGCCCGGCAGCGCTGCCCAAAGGCCTGAGCGCGCCCACGCTGGAACGGGTGACGGTGACCCTGCGGGACAGCGCGGAGGGCCTCACGGCGGCCGGTGTGGCGGAGACGGTGGGCATCTCCCGCATCACGGCCCGCCGTTATCTGGAACATCTGGTGGACGCGGGCCGCGCGGCCCGCCGCCCGCAGTACGGCACGGTGGGGCGCCCGGAGTTGCAGTACCGCTGGGTCACGGGTCAATGACGGTTCACCGTACGCCGATCAAACCACCGCACACGCATTGACCTGACTAGACCACTCAACTTAGGTTCACGACGCAGCCGTCCCGGCCACAAAGAAGTGCGCCCGTAGGAGGTCGTGCCCGTGCGCCCCACCGCCGCCCTCACACCCTTCCTCGCCCTGGCCCTCGCCGCGACCGCCCTCACCGCCTGCGGCGGGGGCTCCGGCAGCGACCCGGACACCGTGAAGATCTCCTTCAAACAGTCCACGGACAACTCCATCAAGGTGATGGACACGTATCTCGCGGACATCAAGAAGCAGTTCGAGAAGGCCCACCCGGGCAAGAAGGTCGAGCTCGTCCCGATCAAGGCCCCGGACTCGGAGTACTACACCAAGCTCCAGCAGATGCTCCGCTCCCCCAAGACCGCACCCGACCTGGTCTACGAGGACACGTTCCTCATCAACTCGGACATCACCAGCGGCTATCTCAAGCCCCTCGACCCCTATCTCGCCAAGTGGCCGGACTGGAACAAGTTCATCGACACCGCGAAGGCGGCGGCCAAGGGCGAGGACGGCAAGACCTACGGCGTCCCCGACGGCACCGACACCCGCGGCCTCTGGTTCGACAAGGACATCTTCAAGAAGGCGGGCCTGCCCGCCGACTGGCAGCCGAAGACCTGGAACGACATCCTCACCGCCGCCCGCACCATCAAACGCAAAGCCCCCGGCACCACCCCCCTCAACATCTACACGGGCAAGCCGGTCGGCGAGGCGGCCACCATGCAGACGTTCGAAATGCTGCTCTACGGCACGAACGACGGCACCACGGACCCCCTCTACGACAAGTCGAGCAAGAAGTGGATCGCCGGCAGCCAGGGCTTCAAGGACGCGCTCTCCTTCGTCGAGACGGTCTACAAGGAGAAGCTCGGCCCGGACGTCTCCGACGCGCTCGACCCGAACGTCATGACCCGGGTCCGCGGCGAGTGGCTTCCGCAGGGCAAGCTCGGCATCGCCCTCGACGGCTCCTGGCTGCCGCAGGACTGGCTGCCGGGCAGCGGCCACGAGTGGCCCGAGTGGTCGGAGAAACTGGGCCTGGCCGCCATGCCGACCCAGAACGGCCAGGCGCCCGGCAAGGTGAGCATGTCCGGCGGCTGGACCTGGTCGATCCCGGCCAAGGCAGGCAATCCAGACCTGGCGTTCGAGTTCATCAAGACGATGCAGACCAAGGCCAACGCGCAGAAGTGGTACGTCGCCAACTCCGGCATCGCGGTCCGCGAGGACGTGGCGAAGGACCCCGCGTACGCCACGGCCCAGCCAGGCATCAAGTTCTTCACGGACCTCGTGGCCAACACCCACTACCGCCCCGCCTACCCGGCCTACCCCAAGGTCTCGGTGGCGATCCAGGAGGCGATGGAGGGCGTCACGACAGGCGACACATCGGTGGACGAGGCGGCACGCGGCTACACGGACGCCCTGAAGGACGCGACGGACAACCAGGTGGCCGAACGGTGAGCGCGCCCCGATGACGACCACCGCCCCACACCCGCGCCCCACCAAACCTCTCAAGGACACGCACCCCAACCACGGCCCCCGCCTGCCGCTACGCGTCCTGCCCCTGACCCCCGCGGTCGTCCTCCTGCTCCTCTTCCTGGCCGGCCCGATCGCCTACTGCGTCTACATCGCCTTCACCGACCTCCAGCTGACCGGCCAGGCCCAGGAGTCGTTCGTCGGCCTCGACAACTTCACCCGGGCCTTCCGGGACGAGGCGTTCCTGAACGCCGTATGGCTGACCCTGGTGTTCACCGTCCTCTCCTCCCTCGTCGGACAGAACACGCTGGGCCTGGCCCTGGCGGCACTGATGCAGCGCGCGTCTAAACCGGTCCGCACGCTCACCGGCGGCATCGTCGTCACGGCATGGGTCCTGCCGGAGGTGGTGGCGGGCTTCCTGCTCTACGCCTTCTTCCGCCGCGAGGGCACCCTGAACGCCATCCTGGACTGGCTGCACCTGCCCTCCCAGAACTGGCTGTTCACGCTCCCGATCCTGGCGGTGTCGTTCGCGAACGTCTGGCGGGGTACGGCCTTCTCCATGCTGGTCTACTCAGCGGCCCTGAACGAGATCCCCAAGGAGATCACCGAGGCGGCCGAGGTCGACGGCGCGGGCGGCTGGCGCCGCATGTGGCACATCACCCTGCCCATGATCCGCCGCTCCATCGGCACCAACCTGATGCTCAACACCCTCCAGACCCTCTCGGTCTTCGGCCTGATCTGGGTCATGACCAGGGGCGGCCCCGGCGGCAGAAGCCAGACGCTCCCCCTCTTCATGTACGAACAGGCCTTCCAGAACAGCCTCATCGGCTACGGCACGGCGGTCGCCCTGCTGCTCCTGCTGGTCGGCTCCCTGTTCTCCCTGGTCTACCTGCGCCTGCTCCGCACGGAGGTCTGACCGCATGCCCCACACCCTCTCCTCCCGCCGCACGACCCGCCGTCTGGCGGCCGACGCGGGACTCCTGGTGGTCGCTTCCGCCTTCGTGCTCCCCTTGGCCTGGGTGGTCCTGTCCGCCCTCGACCCCCACGCGGGCCTCCGGGTGAAGACCCCCGACGGCCTCACCCTCGCCAACTTCGACGCGATCCTGACCCCCGAGATCACCTTCACCCCCCTCCTCAACAGCCTGATCCTCTGCGGCGGCGCGACCCTGCTCACAGTGGCTTCCGCGGCTCTCGCGGCCTACCCGCTCTCCCGCTTCCGCTCCCGCTTCAACCGCCCGTTCCTGCTGACGATCCTCTTCGCCACCAGCCTGCCCATCACGGCGATCATGGTCCCGGTCTACGCGCTCTTCGTCCAAGTGGACCTGATCGACACCATGCAGGGCACGATCTTCTTCTTCGCCGCGTCCCAACTGCCGTTCGCCATCTGGCTGATGAAGAACTTCATGGACGGCGTACCGAAGGAACTGGAGGAGGCGGCGTGGACGGACGGGGCGTCGGCGTTCCAGTCCCTGGTCCGCATCGTCCTGCCCCTCATGGGCCCCGGCGTGGCCGTCGTGACGGTCTTCTCCTTCGTCATGACGTGGGGCAACTTCTTCGTCCCCTTCATGCTCCTGCTCACCCCCGACCAGATGCCGGCGTCGGTCAGCATCAACGACTTCTTCGGCAACCGGGGCATGGTGGCATACGGCCAACTGGCCGCGTTCTCCATCATCTACTCGACCCCGGTGATCATGCTGTACGTCCTGATAGCCCGCCGCCTGGGAGGAGGCTTCGCACTGGGCGGCGCGGTCAAGGGCTGAACATGTTGTGACCGGGCTGCCTGGCATCGCGAGATGCCCGGCGTCGGTGCTGGGGCCGGGTGGGTCCGCAGCCCGGCGTAGCGGGGTGCCGCTGCGCCCACCCGTGCCGCCC
>NZ_JBSHKH010000219.1:0-7203 GCF_053643595.1 Streptomyces sp. NPDC055506
TCCTCCTACTCGACTACGCGACTACCCGACCTCGCGCAGCACCCCGAGGAGGGCCGATTCATCCGAAGCGGCCAGCAGCCGCTCCCGGAACCCGGCGTCCATCAGCTTCCGCGACAGCAACGCCAGAATCCGCAGATGCTCGTCACCCGCCGCCGCCTCCGGTACGGCGATCATGAACACCAGCCTCGCCTTCGTACCGTCCAGCGAGCCCCACTCGACACCCTGCGCGGACCGCGCGAAACCGACGACCGGCTCCGTCACCGCATCCGTCTTGGCGTGCGGAATCGCGATCTCCTCACCCAGCCCGGTCGTGCCCTGAGCCTCCCGCCGTAGCGCGGTCGCCACCAGCTCGTCCAGGTCCGCGACCTTCCCGGTCCGAGCCAGCAGCTCCGCCATCTCCCGGATGGCGGCCTCCTTGTCGCCCGCTTCGAGGCCGACCTTGACGGTCTGCTCGGTGAGGTGACCGGAGAGCACCTCGGCGGAGGCGCCACGGGTGTCGGACGGCTCGGGCTCTGCCACTTCATCCGCCACCGGTGTGGCACTGCCCGCAGCAGTAGCGGTCGTCGCCGACCCACGCACGGCCGCCTGCGCTACGGCGACCGCACCGCCACCGCCACTGCCACCGGGCACTCCGGCCGGCGCGGGCTCGAGCCCGGCAGCACCCGCACCGAAGCCCGCCTCCCCGCGCCGCTTGCGCTCACCCAGGTCGACGAGGGCCACCGTGGTCAGCGCGGTGACGACCGAGCCGATCACCACGGCCACGAAGAACATCGGCACGCCGCTCACCGCACCCAGCACGGCCACGATCGGCCCACCGTGCGGCACCGCGTCCTCGACCCCGGCGACCCCGGCGATCGCACCGGCGACCGCGCCGCCCAGCATGTTGGCGGGGATGACCTGCGCGGGCCGCGCCGCCGCGAACGGGATGGCGCCCTCGGATATGCCGAAGCAGCCCATGAACAGCGAGGCGAGCCCCGTCTCCCGCTCCTGCTCGGTGTACAGGCGCTTCCGTATCAGCGTGGCCAGGCCCTGCCCCAGCGGCATGACCGGGATCGCGGCCGCGCACATGCCCATGACCGTCTGGTTGCCGGTCGCGATCAGACCCGCCCCGAACAGGAACGCCGTCTTGTTGACCGGCCCGCCCATGTCGAACGCGATCATGAGCCCCAGAATCGCGCCGAGCAGGATCGCGCTGGTACCGGTCATCCCGCTGAGCCAGTCGGTCAGGTGCTCGAACACCCAGGAGATCGGCTTGCCGATGACGTAGATGAAGAACAACCCCAGAGCCGTGGTCGCCACGATCGGGATCACGATGATCGGCATGATCGGCTGCGCGAACTTCGGAACCTTGACCTTCTTGATCCACAACACCAGATACCCCGCGAGGAACCCGGTCACGATCGCCCCGATGAACCCCGCTCCCGCCTTGGAGTCGTACAGCTCACCGGTGTTGGCGATCCAGCCGCCGATCATGCCGGGCACGAGCGCGGGCCGGTCCCCGATGGCATACGCGATGTAGCCGGACAGGATCGGCACCATCAGCGTGAAGCCGATGACGCCGATGTTGTTCACGTCCATCCAGAAGGAGTCCTTCGGGATGACCAGACCGCCCGACGGGTCGGTGTGCCCGCCGAGCGACAGCGATATCGCGATCAGCAGCCCGCCGACCACGACGAACGGGATCATGTAACTGACCCCGTTCATCAGCGCCTTGTACCCGACGCTCCGCTCCTTGCCGCCACTGGTCGCGGGAGCCGTGGGGGCGCCCCCTGCCGCGTGCACGGGCGCCGACAGCACCCGCTCGATCAACTGCTCCGGGTGCCGAATGCCCTCCGCCACCCCGACGGTCAGGACCCGCTTCCCCGCGAAACGGCTCAGGTCCACGTCCTTGTCGGCGGCGACGATGATGCCGTCGGCGTGCTTGACATCGTTGTCATCGAGGACGTTTTCAGCCCCGATGGATCCCTGTGTCTCCACCTTCATCTCGATGCCGCGACTCTCGGCGGCCTGCGCGAGCTTCTCAGCCGCCATGTACGTGTGGGCGATGCCGGTCGGGCATGCGGTCACCGCGAGCAGCTTCAACCGCTGCCGCTCGCCATCGCCGCTGCCCGTGGGGGGAGGGCCGGCCGGACTGGTCACGTCGATCTCCTAACGCCTTTGTCGTGCGGAATCGCCGTCCCGGACGCCCCGCAAGATCGATCAGTTGTTCAGATCTCCCGGGCATCCTGCACCACGCCGCCGCAGACTCAAAGGCCAAAAGATCCCTGATGGTTCCGCTTTGTCGCCTCCTGCCGCCCGTTCGTTGGTGTCCTGTTATCGCGCCCATTCATCGCCCCGATGGCGCGATCTGTTCGGATGCGGACTGGGGACGGCCCGGCCTCCCGGTGTAGCTTGGGACGGAGCCAGACGTCGCTGCTGATGGCGGTCGGGCGGTCCCACCGCGGACCGGCCGAGGGAGAGAGGGCCTCCGACGGACTGCGCTGCGTGTACGCGGGCATGCCAGTGTCCTCCTTCGGGCACCCCTGTGTCCGCCGCCGCGCAGACCAGCCGTATACACCTCGACCCAACCCCGAGGAGCAGCTCGCAATGACGACTGTCGAAAACCGACAGGACTTCAAGGTCGCCGACCTCTCCCTGGCCGACTTCGGCCGCAAGGAGATCACCCTCGCCGAGCACGAGATGCCGGGCCTGATGGCGATCCGCAAGGAATACGCCGAGGCGCAGCCCCTCGCCGGCGCCCGCGTCACCGGCTCCCTGCACATGACCGTGCAGACCGCCGTGCTCATCGAGACCCTGGTCGCCCTGGGCGCGCAGGTCCGCTGGGCCTCCTGCAACATCTTCTCCACCCAGGACCACGCCGCGGCCGCCATCGCCGTCGGCCCGAACGGCACGCCCGACAACCCGCAGGGCGTCCCGGTCTTCGCCTGGAAGGGCGAGACCCTGGAGGAGTACTGGTGGTGCACGGAGCAGGCGCTGACCTGGCCGGACACCCCCACCGGCGGCCCGAACATGATCCTCGACGACGGTGGTGACGCCACCCTCCTCGTCCACAAGGGCGTCGAGTACGAGAAGGACGGCAAGGTCCCCTCGGTCGACACCGCCGAGAACGACGAGCACCGCGTCATCCTCGAACTCCTGAACCGCACCATCACCGACGGCTCCCAGAAGTGGACCCAGCTCGCCTCGGAGATCCGCGGTGTCACCGAGGAGACCACGACCGGCGTCCACCGCCTGTACGAGATGCAGCGCGACGGCAACCTCCTGTTCCCGGCGATCAACGTCAACGACGCCGTCACCAAGTCGAAGTTCGACAACAAGTACGGCTGCCGCCACTCGCTCGTCGACGGCATCAACCGCGCCACCGACGTCCTCATCGGCGGCAAGACCGCGGTCGTCTTCGGCTACGGCGACGTGGGCAAGGGCTGCGCGGAGTCCCTGCGCGGCCAGGGCGCCCGCGTGATCATCACCGAGATCGACCCGATCTGCGCGCTCCAGGCGGCGATGGACGGCTACCAGGTCACGACCCTCGACGAGGTCGTCGACAAGGCCGACATCTTCGTCACCACGACCGGCAACAAGGACATCATCATGGCCTCGGACATGGCCAAGATGAAGCACCAGGCGATCGTCGGCAACATCGGCCACTTCGACAACGAGATCGACATGGCCGGCCTCGCCAAGATCCCCGGCATCGTCAAGGACGAGGTCAAGCCGCAGGTCCACACCTGGACGTTCCCCGACGGCAAGGTGCTCATCGTCCTCTCCGAGGGCCGCCTGCTGAACCTGGGCAACGCCACCGGCCACCCGTCGTTCGTGATGTCCAACTCCTTCGCGGACCAGACCCTGGCCCAGATCGAGCTGTTCACCAAGCCCGACGAGTACCCGACCGGCGTCTACGTGCTGCCCAAGCACCTCGACGAGAAGGTCGCCCGCCTGCACCTCGACTCGCTCGGCGTGAAGCTGACCACGCTCCGCCCCGAGCAGGCCGAGTACATCGGCGTCCAGGTCGAGGGCCCGTTCAAGCCGGACCACTACCGCTACTGAGCCGCGCAGCCCGGCAGCAGGTCCTTCGAGGCAGGCCCCCGCACCCCCGTGCCGGGGGCCTGCCCCTTTTCCGGACCGGCGACCGGACCGGCCGGCCCGTCAAGCCCCAGGACGACCCCCATGCCCCGCGGCCGCTATTCGCTCCACGCTCCGCACGATCACACCCCCCTCGCGGAAGAACACTTCCACTGCGCCACCGGCCCCTCCGGCTGGCGCTACGTCTCCCAGCTGACCACCCCCTCGGGTGATCACCACGGTTCCGTCGACCTCACCCTCGACGAACTCGGCCGCCCCATCCGCCTCGAACTCCACGCCTCCGCCTGGCAAGTCCGCGGCGCCGCCCTCGACGGCGTCACCTGGGTCCGCACCGACCCCACCGGGATCGAGGCCACCGAAGGCAATGTGCGCGCCCACGCCTTCACCGGCACCTCCCCGGCGTTCCTCGTCGCCACCGCCCGTCTCCTGCGCCTCACCCCCTCCGCAGCCGCCACCCGCGTACGCCTCGTCGCCTTCACGGACCCGGTCCTCGCCCCGCGCACCGTGGACCAGTCGTGGTCCTTGCTGAAGAGAGAAGCACACGCCACTGACAACGGCCCCCTGACCGTGGACGAATACCAGGTCACAGACCTGGACACGGGCGAGCAGCACGCCGTGCACATCGCAGGCGACGTGGTACTCGCGGCCCCCGGCATCGAGCTTGAGGACCTCGAGTCACCGCCGTCTGCATTCACCTGAGCAGGCAGCCGCGGCTGAGCGGGCAGCCTCGCCCTCACTAAGTCGGCGGCACGAACCCAGTGCCGGGACGCTCACCCGCCGGAGCTTCCGGCGCCCCCACAGGCCGGCCCCCACCAGACGACTCGGACGCCGCACCAGGCGCAACAACGGGCGGCACATCAGCAGTCGGCGGCCCGTACGCGCCCGGAGCTCCATACGCGGCCGGAACTCCGTACGCGGCCGGAGGCCCTTCCCCAACCGGAGCGGGAGCCGTACCACTCCCGAAAGCCCGCCGAGACTCCCGCGCCTGCCGCTCCTGCACGACCGCCGCCAGATACGCCGCCGGCGGAACACCCTGCGGCACCGGAGCCCCCGTACGCTCCGCGAGATCCGAGGCCAGCCGCTCCGCCATCGACCAGCCCACCTGCGGATCCAACTGCTGCATACGCGTCAGGTACTGACGGACGGCGAGCCACAGCCCGTCGGGCACCGCGGACAGATCCAGCCCCGAGAACCGTCCCGCCAGCCAGGGCGGAGGAGGCGGCACAAACCCGGTCCGCGTGACCGGAATCCGCTCCCGTACGACAAGAGTCCCCGCGAACACATCTCCCAGCCGCCGCCCACGCGCCGACACGAACGAGGCGATACAGGCGATGATCCCGAAGGTCATGAGGATCTCGATCACCGCGATCAAGCCCCTCACCAGCGCATGCCGGAACCGGATCGGACCCCCGTCGTCCCGCACCACACGCAGACCGCACGCCATCTTCCCGAGCGACCGCCCGTGACTGAGCGTCTCCACCGCGATCGGCGCACCCACCAGCACGAGAACGAACGTCGCGATCGACAGAGCCGTCTGCGCGGCCTCGTCGAGCGAGGCCGTGGAAGTCACCAGCACGATGGTCACCGCCACGTAGACGGCCATGGCCGCCACAAGGTCGAGCAGCACGGCCAGCGCCCTGCTGGGCAGCCTCGCGGGGCGCAGCTCCAACGCCACAGCCTCGCCCGTCACCAGCTCACTCACGCCTGCCGTCCTTCCCCTGCCCTGCCCCGGACAGGGCCAGTCTGCCAAGCTGAGGGCGCATCGCGCCGCAGTACGACAAGCTGATCCACGACGAGTCGCCGACGAACAGCCGAGGAGCAGGCACACCGATGGACCTCGACGTCTTCGTCTCCGCCCACCGAGCGGAGTGGGACCGCCTCGAAGCCCTGCTGCGTCGCCAGCGCCGCCTCAACGGCGCCGAAGCCGACGAACTCGTCACCCTCTACCAGCGCACCGCAACGCACCTCTCCTTGATCCAGTCCAGCGCCCCCGACCCCCAGCTGACCGGCCGGCTGAGTCAGCTGGTGGCACGCGCGCGTAGCGCTGTGACAGGCACCCGACGTGCCTCCTGGCGCGACGTCACCCGCTTCCTCGCCCACGGCTTCCCCGCCGCCGTCTACAAGTCACGCCACTGGTGGGTACCCACCGCGCTCCTGTCCACGGCCGTCGCCGCGCTCCTGGGCTGGTGGATCGGCACCCACCCTCCAGTACAGGCGTCCATCGCGGCCCCCAGCGAACTACGCGAGCTCACCCGCCCCGGTGGCCAGTACGAGACCTACTACTCCAGCCACCCGGCTGCCAGCTTCGCCGCCCAGGTCTGGACGAACAACGCCTGGGCCGCCGCCCTGTGCCTGATCCTCGGGGTGTTCCTGGGACTCCCGGTCATCTGGATCCTCTTCCAGAACATGCTGAACCTCGGCATCGGCTTCGGCCTGATGTCCTCGGCCGGCCGACTCGACACCTTCCTCGGCCTGGTCCTCCCACACGGCCTGCTCGAACTGACCGCGGTCTTCGTGGCCGCGGGCACCGGCCTGCGCCTCGGCTGGACCCTCATCGACCCGGGCCCCCGCACGCGACGCACAGCTCTGGCGGAAGAGGGCCGAGCCGCCATCGGCATGGCCATCGGCCTCGCCCTGGTCCTCTTCGTCTCCGGTGCCATCGAAGGCTTCGTCACCCCGTCCGGCCTCCCCACCTGGGCCCGCATCACCATCGGGGTCGTCGCCGAACTGGCCTTCCTGGCCTACGTCTACGTCCTCGGCGGTCGTGCCGCCCGCGCCGGAGACACCGGTGACGTCGAGGCGGCAGAGCGCAGCGCCACCGTTCCGACAGCGGCCTAAACCTCCTGACGGCCACCGGATGTGCGACCACGTCCGTTCAGCTGCTAGTCTCCTCTTCGCCCCACAGGAGTCGTTGACACGGCGCTTGCGGGGAGGTAGATTCGAACAGTTGCCTGGAGATGGGTTCCACCCCAGACGGCGACAGTGAACATCTACCTGCTTCTTGAAACGCTGATTTCTTTGAAGCCACTCCCGATGAATCGGAAATGAGCGGCCGGTCAGTACGGCCCGAAACTTCTGATAAAGTCGGAACCGCCGGAAAGGGAAACGCGGAAGCGGGAACCT
>NZ_JBSHKH010000220.1:0-7196 GCF_053643595.1 Streptomyces sp. NPDC055506
CCGAGGTGGACATAGCCCGCGAGGCGGTCGCCGACCTCGGCGACAAGGCAGCCCTTACACCTTGCGGCTTCGTGGCCGGTCAACTCCAGACGTTGCCCTGGTTCTGCCCGCGCGCCCCCTGCTGGCCCATGCCGTACTGCGCGGAGAGGCCCGAGCCGACCTGGGCGTTCTGCGGCGGCAGCAGCTCGCTGGGCTGGACGAGCGCGTAGCCGTTGCCCATGAAGCTCAGCTCCCAGCCCTCGCCGGTGTTGCCGCGGCGCCGCCACACCCCGGAGGAGTGCGTCTGGGCCTGCATCTGCACCCGCAGGCTCGTCGACCAGGCGACGATCGCGTCGGCGTCGCAGTTGACGTACTTGTCGGGGGTCACCTGCATCAGCAGCGGCATACCCGAGGTCATCAGGGCGATCTTGCCCCGGCCGGTGATGTTGAGCTGGTACTTCCCGGAGCCGGAGATGCCGTACAGGCTGTCGACGGCGATGACCTCGTGGTGCAGGGAGGAGTCCATCGCCAGCACGTAGCTGCTGTCGACGGTGAGGCCGTCCTGCTCCACCTCCATCACGTGGACGTGCTGCTTGAGGTTGGCGAGGTAGACCGTGCCCTGCCCGTGGCAGCGCATCAGGTCGAGTCCCTCACCGGTGTGCGCACGCGCGCGTGACTGGTCGTTGCTCTGGTACTCGGCGTCGAACTCGACGAGGCCCTGGTAGGCGACCATGGTGCCCTTGCGGGCCAGGATGTCGTCGTGGCCCTCCAGGGCGACGCGCAGCATCTGCTTGTTCTGCAGGCTCCAGCGGTCCTGGGTCTGCTGCTCGTTGTAGGCGAAAATCGGGCTCTGCATGGCGTGTTGCTCCCCCTCAGCCCCGGACCCGGAGACGGTCGGTGCTGTCCTCGCTGGGCTGGACGACGACGATGCCCTGACCGGAGAAGGCCATCTGGTACGCCTCGCCGCTGCCCCGGCCGATCAGCGACTGTGCCCTGAAGCTGCGCTTGCCCTTGACCTTGAGGTTCGGGGACCAGGCGACGAGCGCGTCGGGGTCGACGTACGTCTCGTCCTCGCCGCCTCCGCAGTCGACGACGATCGGCTTGCCCCGGGAGGTCAGCGCGACCCAGCCCTGCCCGGAGATCTTGGTGTTCCACAGGCCCTGCCCGGCGAACTTCGCCAGGCCCTTGACCCGCTCGACACCCCAGGTGAGGTGGGCGTCGAAGGCGAGCAGATTGGTGGCGTTGACGGAGATGCCGTCACCGTTGAGGTTGATGACGACGACGTTCGCTCCGTAGTCGGAGAGGTAGAGCAGGCCGTCGCCGGAGCACTTCATCAGGGGCGCGCCCTCGCCGGTCATCCAGTCCTTGGCGATCTGGCGCACGGCCGGCGGGTTGGGCTCGTACTGCACGAACCCTTCGTAGGCGACCATCGACCCCACGCGCGCGAGGAGGTCGTTCCCGGTCTGCATGGCGACCTTCAGCATGTGGTTGCCGTGGTTCTCCATGCGGGCGGTGACGGGTGCGGGGGCGTGGCCCGCGAGCTGCTGTGTCATGACGGGCTCCCTCAGACCTCGTACGGCTGGACGACGATGAAGTTGCCGGGCGCACCCCGGAACTGGAGGTTCACGCTCTCGCCGGTGTCACCGGGGTAGGCGTTTCGGCGCATCCGCACCTGGCTGGAGACGACGACCTGGGCGGCGGCGGACCAGGCGACCACGGCGTTGCAGTCGGCGAACGTGGTGGGCGTGACAGGCAGCACCACGGGCGTGCCGTGCGTCTTCACGACGATGGTGCCGCTCCCCTGGAACTGCATCGTGAACAGCGCGCCTCCAGGGATGCCGTGTCCCTCGATGCGGCGGACCTCGTAGGTGAGGCTCTCGTCGAACGCGAGGACGTTCTCGGCGGAGACGCAGACGGCGTCGCCCTGGAGCTCGATGGGGTGCAGCATGGTCGAGTTCTCGGCGAGGAACACCTGACCCTGGCCAGTACAGCGCATCAGCTGCATCTCCTGGCCGGTCGCGTTGCCCACGATCCGGCCGGCGAAGCCGGCGCCCTTGTAGCTGAAGTCGACTTTGCCCTGGTAGAGCACCATGCTGCCCTGCCGGGCGAGCACGGGCTGTCCGCCGATGCCGAGGTCGACGCGGACGAGCTTCTTGTTCTGCTGCGTCCAGCGCTGGCCGGTGGGCGTCTCCTTGAACTGCTGGAGCGCGGCGGACACACCGGCGCCCTGGGGAGCGGCGGCCTGCGGGGCGGCACCCTCCTGCGGGGCACCGTAGGGGGCCTGTCCGAACGGCGGCTGCTGACCGTAGCCCGGGGGCGGGGTGGGCTGGCCGTATCCGGGGGGCGGGGCCGGGGCTTGGGGCGCCTGGGGTGCCTGCGGCTGGCCGTAGCCGGGAGGCAGTGGGGCCGTCTGGCCGGGGACCTGGCCGTACGGCGGCGGCTGCTGGCCCGGCTGGCCGTAGGGCGCGGGCGCCGGGGCCGGGGGCGGCACCGGGGCGCCGTCCGGCTGAGTGTTCATGGGCGCGGCGATGGTGGGGGCGCCGTGCACTCCGGGCGCCGGTGCCGGGGCCGGAGGCGGCGCGAAGCCCTGCGCGGCGGGCTGGGGCTGGGGAGCGGGCGGCGGGGCAGGAGCGGGGGCCGGAGGTGCTGCCGGTGCGGGGGCCGGGGCCGGTTCCGGAGTGCCGGGGACGCCGAACGCGGGCGGGGCGAAACCCGGAGCCGCGCCTGCCTGCGGCTGCTGCGGGGCGGGCGCGGGCGCTTCCTCCTCGGCCACCTCGCCGCCGAAGTTCTTCAGCAGCGCGTCGAGACCCCCGTCGAAGCCCTGCCCGACGGCGGCGAACCGCCAGACGTCCTTGAGGTAGAAGTCACCCAGCATCACGGCCCGTTCGGTGGAGAACTCCGAGCCGTTGAAGGAGTAGCGGGCCACCTCCTCGCCACCCGCGACGATGCGGATGTACCCGGGGGCGATCTGCGACATCTGGCCGGCGCCGTCGATCGTCGCCGTGAAGGACAGCTTCTGGATCTGCGGCGGGATCCGGTCGAGCGTCACCCGGAAGGACTCCGTGTCGCCCGCCTGGGCACCCAGGAGCTGAAGGGACTCCTCGGGAGACTTCGGCTGGTTGAAGAAGACGAAGTAGCGGTCGTCCGAGAGCCGTTCGTCGGCGTCGAGGCCGAAGCAGCTGATGTCGAAGCTCAGTCCGGGGCCCGAGATCTGCACGCCTACGTACAGATCCGTGCCCGCGGTGAGGTCACTGATCCTGGCCTTGTGGCCGCGTTGGAATTCCCTGGCCATGCGTAACGACCGTCCCCCATCCAGAACGTGATTGCGTCGCGCCAGGCTAACGGCAAACTCCGACACCGGACGAAGTCGGTACAGACCCGGTACAGAACCCGCGCGCGGCCGTATCGGCTGCTCGCTCACGCAAAGCGGTCACTCACCCCGTGGGGCGTTCGCCCCGCGCACCGGGCACATGCGGCAACCGCTCGGCGGCGACCACGCCTTCGAGATATCCCCGGGCCCGCTCCGTCCGCGGATAGGCCTCCAGCAGCTCCCAGAAGCGGGGTCCGTGTCCGGGGACGAGCAGATGAGCGAGTTCGTGGACGAGGACGTAGTCGACCACGTACTCGGGCATGCCCTGCAGACGGTGCGACAGGCGGATGCTGCCCTCGGACGGGGTGCAGGATCCCCAGCGCGTGTTCTGGTTGGTCACCCAGCGCACCGAAGCGGGCCGGGCCCGCCCGCCGAAGTACTGGTCCGAAAGACGCCGGGCCCGTTCGGCCAGCTCGGTGTCGCCGAGGGTCCGCTTGCTCTCCTGGGCGGCCAGCTTGTCGAGCATGACGGTCACCCAGCGCTGCTCCTCCGCCTCGGACATCCGGGCGGGGATGAGCACGACGGTGCGATCGCCCTCGCGGTACGCGGAGACCGTTCGGCGTCGGCGGGTGCTTCTGCGGACCTCGATCGCGCTCGCCCTCGAGCCGCTCGGCGGCTGGCTCGTCGTGCTGCGCTGTGGTTTTCCGGCGCGGTGCAGTGGGTCGGCGGGCACGCCCCGACGTTACCCGCTGCACACGGGGAAGTCCCGGCTCCGGGACGGTTCGGTGCCGATGCCACCACCGGCAGCCTGATTTGTACGACGAATGCCCGTGCCTGTGGACAACTTTCGGCGGTCTGCGGCGGGTTTGGGCATGCTGGCTCTTGTCGGCGAAGCGATGGGTGGCTTCGGTCCAGGACCAGGGCCGGACCTGCGACCAGTCTCGGGCTGCTCCCATGCTCGACCGGCATACGGGGACGATCTATGACATACGGGGGCCTGTCATGCATCCAGTGGTGAAACCCGCGCTCAGGCGCGGCTGGCGCGACCTCAACACGGTGCAGTTCGGGATGACACCGGCGCATGCGATGACGCTCGGCCCGATGGACCAGGCGACGGGCAGTTTCCTCGACCTGCTGAACGGCACACGGGGACTGGAGCTGCTGCGCGAGGAGGGACGCCGGATGGATCTGCCCGACGGCCATGTCGACGGGCTGGTGCGGCGGCTCGCGCGGGCCGGGCTCCTGGACGACGCGCGGGGCGGCGGACCGGCCGCCGAGGCCCTGCGCCGGAAGAAAGAGGTCCTGGACCGGCTGCGCCCCGACCTGGCTTCCCTGTCCTTGACCACTTCCGCTCCCGGTGACGCGATCGGACGGCTGGCCGCCCGGCGCGCGCAACGCGTTCAGGTGCGGGGTGCGGGCCGGGTCGGCGCCGTGCTGGCCTCGCTGCTGGCGGGGGCCGGAGTCGGCGAGGTCGACGTGCGCGACCTCGGACGGGTGGAACCGTGGGATGTCGCGCCGGGCGGGCTGCCCGCCGACGCCGTCGGCGACCGCCGCGACGAGGCGGCCCGCCGTGCCGTGCGCCGGGCGGCCCCGGACCGGCCGCCGCGCCCTGCGACAGCGAAGGCGCAGACACAGGCGCAGGCGCACCAGGAGGAAGGCGATCCCGGTTTCTCGCTGGTGATCGTCGCCCCGCGGGACGATGTGGCCATGTACGCGCCGGACCCGTCCGCCGCCGAGTCGCTGATGGGCGCCGGGACACCCCATCTGTACGCCGGCGTCGTGGAGGGGACCGGCATGGTCGGGCCTCTCGTCCTGCCCGGGGAGACGGGCTGCGCGGGTTGTCTGCACCACAGCCGCACCGACCGGGATCCGACCTGGCCGCGCCTGGTCGCCCAGTGGCGCTCCGGCAGGCAGCAGCAGGTGCGGCCCTGCGACCTGACACTCGCCACGACCGTGGCCGGACTGGCCGCCGCCCACGCGCTGGCCTTCCTCGACGGCCGGGTTCCGTCGAGCGCCGGGGCACGCTGGGAGGTGTCCGTCCCCGGTCTCCATTGGCATGCGCGGCCGATCTGGGCGCATCCTGCATGCCCGTGCGCTGCGGCGGAGAGAGGAAAGGGGGAGCGCCTCTCGGAGGAAGGGCAGTCACACGAGACAATGGCGGTGCAACGGCCGTCGGAGCAGTGCCGTGAGGCAGAGGCGGAGCGGCCGGCTGGGACTTGGAGGGCGCATGTCTGATCTTCCCCGGAAGGCGGTCACCCGGACCGCCAAGCTCGCCGCACTCCCGCTCGGTATCGCCGGGCGGGCGACCTGGGGATTCGGCAAGCGGATCGTCGGCGAGTCCGCGGAACTGGTGGGCCGCGAGCTCCAACAGCGCACAGCGGAGCAGCTTTTCAAGGTGCTCGGCGAGCTCAAGGGCGGCGCGATGAAGTTCGGCCAGGCCCTGTCCGTCTTCGAGTCGGCACTGCCCGAGGAGGTCGCCGGCCCGTACCGGGCGGCACTGACGAAGCTCCAGGAGGCGGCGCCGCCGATGCCGACGCGCACCGTGCACGCGGTGCTCGAGGAGCGGCTCGGCGAGGGCTGGCAGAAGCTGTTCCTGGAGTTCGAGGACAAGCCCGCCGCGGCGGCCTCGATCGGCCAGGTGCACCGGGCGGTGTGGCACGACGGCCGTGAGGTGGCGGTCAAGGTGCAGTACCCGGGCGCCGGCGAGGCCCTGCTGTCCGATCTGAACCAGCTGAGCCGCTTCTCCCGCCTGCTCGGTCCGCTGATCCCCGGGATGGACATCAAGCCTCTGATCGCGGAGTTGAAGGACCGCGTCTCGGAGGAGCTGGACTACGGCCTGGAGGCCCAGGCCCAGCAGGCCCACGCGGAGGAGTTCACGGACGACCCGGACGTCGTCGTGCCGCAGGTGGTGCACCAGTCCGACCAGGTCCTGGTCACCGAGTGGATCGACGGCATCCCCCTGTCGGAGATCATCTCGGACGGCACCCAGGAACAGCGTGACCGCGTCGGCCAGCTCCTGGCCCGTTTCCTGTTCTCCGGCCCCGCCCGCACCGGCCTGCTGCACGCCGATCCGCACCCGGGCAACTTCCGGCTGCTGCCCGGCGGCCCGGAGGGCGAGGACGACTGGCGCCTGGGCGTCCTGGACTTCGGCACGGTCGACCGTCTTCCGGGTGGTCTCCCGGCCACCATCGGCGAGTCCCTTCGGATGACCCTCGACGGGGAGGCCGAGGCGGTCTACGAGCTGCTGTGCGCGGAGGGGTTCGTCAAGGAGACCATAGAGCTCGATCCCGACGCGGTCCTGGACTATCTGCTGCCGATCATCGAGCCGGCCCAGGTCGAGGAGTTCACCTTCACCCGCGGCTGGATGCGCAGCCAGGCGGCCCGTGTCGCCGACCCCCGCTCCCCCGCCTACCAGCTCGGCAAGCAGCTCAACCTCCCCCCGTCGTATCTGCTGATCCACCGGGTGACCCTGAGCACGATCGGGGTGCTGTGCCAGCTGGGGGCGGCGGTGCGTCTGCGCGAGGAGTTGGAGGAATGGCTGCCGGGGTTCGTCCCGGAGGATCCGGCGGACGGCGAGGAGTCGGCGGCGGAGGCATGAGCCCCGGCGGGTACCACGGGTGACCCGCTGTCCGCGCTCTACCACCAGTCCGAGTCCAGCCGCCCCTCGATCGCCCTGAGGTTCTCCCGGGAGCAGGTCTCGCAGAAGTCCCGACGTGCGCCGTGCTCCACGGAGCAGGTCCAGGTGAGCTGCGGGGCTTCGGCCGAGGTGCCGCAGCGGGCGCACACGAGGCGTTCGGGCTCCGCGGCGGAGCCGCCGTCGTCGTTTCCTCCGCGAGGACTCGTCACGCGCCGACGATATCGCCGTGCCCTGCGGCTTCGCCGGCACAACGCACCGCGGGGGCCGGTC
>NZ_JBSHKH010000221.1:0-7188 GCF_053643595.1 Streptomyces sp. NPDC055506
GGTCCGGACCCCGCGGGGTCCGGACCGTTCCTTTCGGGAAGGGCGTTCTTCTCGGAGGGACTTACACGTCCTGGGCGTGGGAGGACGGGTCCAGGTCACGGTCGCGGACCATGGTGAAGATGGCGACCGCACCGGCGAGGGCCACACAGGCCAGCACCACGTAGACGACGCTCCACCCGTGCTGGAGCCCCTGGACCGCCCGGTCCACCAGATCCTGTCCGCCGCTCTCGCGCACCGAACCCAGACGGCCCTGGACCACGTCGTCGGCCATCGCACCACCGGCGCCGTCCCCGCTGCCCGACAGCTGCTGACGGGTCGAGGTGAGCAGCAGCCCGCCCACACACGCGACGCCGATCGTCTCACCGGCGACCCGGAGGGTGTTGAACATGCCCGACGCCATACCGCTGCGCTCGGCCGGCACCACGCTGACCGCCGCGTTGTCCATGACGCCGAAGGCGAGACCGATACCCACACCGGCCAGCAGCAGCGCCGCGTACAGCCCCGTACGGGACGACACCGGGTCGGTGAACGTCATCAGCAGCAGCGCGACGGCCAGCACCGCCGGACCGACGGCGAGCAGCAGCCGCACCGACAGCAGCCGCACCAGCGTGCCGGTGAACAGCGGCAGGATGAAGACCGGCAGCGTCAGCGGCAGCAGCATCGCACCGGACATCGTCGACCCCGCGCCGCCCGCGCCCTGGAAGTAGGGCGGCAGGTAGACCAGCAGGGCCGCGAACGCGAAGACGATGCTGACCGGCTGCCAGATGATGGCGACGAACGTGGGGCGCCGGAGCAGGCTCAGGTCGAACATCGGCTCGGCGACGCGCAGTTCCACCACGACGAACAGGGCGAGGAACAGCGCCGCTCCCGCGAAGGAACCGAGCGTGACGACTCCGCCCCACCCCTGCGAGGGCCCCTCGACGAACCCGAGGGCGAGCAGCATGAGGGCCAGGGTGAAGGTCAGCACCCCGGGCAGGTCGATGCGCCGCGCACCCGGGTTCCTCGACTCGGGCAGCGGCCGGGCCAGGACGAGCACGACCGCGCCGAGCAGGACGTTGACCAGGAACACGGCGTGCCAGGACGCCATGCCCACCAGCAGGCCGGACACGAACGGCCCCATCGCCAGGCCGAAGCCGATCGAGGCGCCGAAGATGCCGAAGGCCCTGGCCCGGGCAGCCCCGCTGAACGTGTGGGCGAGCAGCGCGGAACCGCTGGTCAGGACCGCCGCCGCGCCCATGCCCTGAACGAAGCGCGCCAGGTCCACGAGCAGGATGGTGGGGGCGGTGCCCGCGACGAGCGAGGCCAGCGCGAAGACGGTCGTGCCGCTCAGGAACAGGCGGCGGCGCCCGAAGAGGTCGGCCGCCGAACCGGCCGCGAGCATGAAGGCGGTGAACGCCACGTTGTAGGCGTTCAGCACCCATTGGGTGGAGGCGGCCGAGGCGTGCAGCGCGCCGGACATGTCGGCGAGGGCGACGCCCGGCCCTGTGACGGAGATGGGCAGCATCACGGCGGCCAGGGCGATGGCCACCAGCACCCGCGTGGGGCCGACGGCGCGTTCCGCCGCGGGGGCGGTCTCCGCGGGAACGGTCCTGGGGGGTGACAGTTCGGAATCAACAGGTGACTGGGACATCGGAACCTATCGGGGGAGGGGGGAGTTTGTCAGAGCCGGGAGGCCGGCGGGGCGTCCTGGGCGGTGAGCAGAGCGCCGAGTTCCGCGAATGTGCTCACCCGCGCGTCGATGAAGGACCCGAACGCCGACACGTCGTCGTCCGAGAAGACCGCGCCGCGCATCAGCACCGTGCGCAGCCCCGCGATCTTGGCCGCGCGCAGGGCGAGGGGGGAGTCGTCGACCAGCAGCCACTGCCCCGGATCCACCTCGCCCTCGGTCGCGAGCAGCGCCGCGTAGGTGTCCGGATCGGCCTTGGAGGCGTGGTCGAGCGCCACATAGTCCTCGGGCCCGAACAGGCCGTCGAGGAGCGAGCGACGCGCGGTGGTGCGGTCCATCGTGGAGAACACCCGCAGCCGCACGCCCCGCGCCCGCTGCTGCGCGCAGAACACCTCGACGCCCTCGCCGAGGGCCAGCGGCGTGCCCTGGACGGAGGTCAGCGACCTGAGCGCGTCGATCTCGGCGTTCAGGTGCTGCTCGATGCCGAGGCCCGCGAACAGCACACGCAGGCTCTCCCGCTGGGGAAAGGTGCTGATGGCCTTGAACTGCGTGACCGTCGCCTCGATCGGCAGCTCGGTGTGGCGGTTGATGCCCTCGTGCAGGGCGAGCAGCAGCAGGCTCGACGCGTTCAGGCTCAGCACTCCGTCGAAGTCCAGCAGCACGGTCTGCGGGGAAGCGGCGCGGTCCAAGGCGTAACTCCTGGGTGGGTGAGGGGAGGCGCGGCCGGAGGGGCCGGGACCGCGCGGGGCGGGGGAGGGGGCGCCGGCGGTGCCGGACGGGCCGGGTGGCGGCCGGTCCGGCACTGGGACGGCGCGTCGGCTCAGTCGCGCCAGACGGAGTGCGCGGCGGCCTCGGCGTCGAGGGTGCGCAGCAGCTCCTCGTCGATCGAGTGCAGCGAGTCGACGATGTGCCGGGCACCCGTCTCGCGCATCAGCTGCGGCTGGAAGCTGTGCTCGAAGGAGCTGGGGTGGCCGATGAAGGGGATGTCGAGGGCCTTGGCCACCTCCGCCACCCGGGCCACGTCGTCGATGAACAGCACCTCGTCGTACTTCAGGCCGAAGACCTCGGTGGTGATCTCGCGCAGGCCGGGGCGGAAGTCGTTGGTGCAGACGTAGCCGGGCTCGTCGAAGAGGTCGGCGTGCTCGCCCAGGAAGTGGTCGAAGTGCGACTTGGCGAGACCGCCGTAGCTGACCGTCTTCAGGCCCAGTCCGCGCAGCCGGCGCAGCAGGTCGATCGCGCCGTCGAGCAGCTCGACCGGGTGCTCGCGGGTGTACTCCTCCCGCTCCTTGAAGTAGACGTCGATGGCCTCCTGCGCGGTCCACGGGACGCGGGCCGCGTTCGCCATGCCCTGGCCGCCCACCAGCTGCGGCTGGGAGAAGATGCTGCGCTCCACGTCGGCGGTGTACTCGCCGCCACGGCTGACGATGAAGTTGTGGATGACGGGGCTGAACGTGTCGTTCAGCAGGACGCCGTCGATGTTGACGGCGGCCAGCTTGAGCTGCTTGAGCTTGTCTGCCATGGGATTCCTCGTTACATCGGGGGGTTGGCGGTGAAGGGGTGAGAGGGACGGGCCGTCAGTGGCCGACGGTCGCCATGCCCGCGGGGTCGTAGCGCTCGCCGGAGACCACGTCGTGGGGCACCGCGGCCGACACAGCGGCCAACTGCTCGTCGGTGAGCCGCAGTTCGGCGGCGCCGACGTTCTCGCGCAGATAGCCGATCCGGCGCGTGCCCGGGATGGGGACGATGTCGTCGCCCTGCGCCAGCAGCCAGGCCAGCGCGAGCTGGACGGGGCTGCAGCCGTAGTCCTCGGCGAGTTCGCGGAGCCGCTCGACCATCCGGATGTTGCGCGCCAGGTGCTCCTGTTGGAAGCGGGGGTGCGAGTGCCGGAAGTCGGTGGGGTCGAGGTCCTCGGGCCGGCTGATCGCACCGGTCAGGAAACCCCGCCCGATCGGCGAGTACGCCACCAGGGAGGTGCCCAGCTCCCGGGCCACCGGCAGGACATCCTGCTCCACCTCGCGGGTCCACAGCGAGTACTCGGTCTGCAGGGCCGCGATGGGGTGGACGGCATGCGCCCGGCGCAGGGTCTGCGCGGTCACCTCGGACAGCCCCAGGTGCTTGACCTTGCCGGCCCGCACCAGCTCCGCCATGGCTCCGACGGTCTCCTCGATGGGGATGTCGGGGCTCTTGCGGTGCAGGTAGTAGAGGTCGATGTGGTCGACGCCCAGCCGCTGGAGCGAGGCGTCGACGGCCTGCCGGCAGTACTCCGGACCGGAGTCGATGTTCCGGCCCTGCCGCGGGTCACTGTCGTCGCGCCGGATGCCGAACTTGGTCGCGAGGACCACCTGGTCACGACGGCCCGCGACGGCCCGGCCCACCAGGCGCTCGTTGTGGCCCTTGCCGTACATGTCGGCCGTGTCGAGCAGCGTGACCCCGCTGTCCAGGGCCGCCTGAAGGGTCGCCAGGGACTCGGCCTCGTCGGTCGGGCCGTAGAACTCCGACATCCCCATGCAGCCGAGACCGATCGCGGAGACCACCGGACCGTCGGTTCCTATCCTGCGTTGCTGCACTCAGTTCTCCTCGTGCGCGGTCGTGAGCCGGGTCGTGTGAAGGGGTGTCCGGAGCGCGTTCCGCCTGCACCGCGGGGCAGGCCGCCGCCGGACGCTTTCCATGCTGGCAACGCGTACTTACGCACCGCTCATGTGCCGCTCACGGCCGACGTGAGCGGCACATGTGCCCCGCGTGGGCCGGTGGTGAGGGAAAGCGGAGGACGCGTTGCCACAGTGAGACCTCCGAGAGGCGCCGGAGCGCATCGGTGCACCACGACACCAGCCAGGAGGAACAACGCAGTGACGGCTACGACAGCGACAACGGCTGTGGCTGACAGCAGCACCTCGAGGACGTCCCGCGCTGCCGGGGACGCCGGATGACCGGCCCGGACCGGGCGGCGGTCGTCGCCGGCCTGGGAAGCTGGGTCCCGCCCACCGTGGTCACCAACGACGACCTCGCCCGGCAGCTGGACACCTCGGACGAGTGGATCAGCAGCCGGACCGGGATCCGCCGGCGCCATGTCATCGAACCGGGCGGATCGACCGGGGACCTCGCCGTCGAGGCCGGACGCAGGGCCCTGAAGTCCGCCGGCGAGGAGCGGGCCGACATCGTCGTGGTCGCCACCAGCACTCCGGACCGCCCCTGCCCGGCCACCGCGCCCGAGGTCGCCGACCGGCTGGGGCTCGGCGGGGTCGGCGCGTTCGACATCGCCGCCGTGTGCACGGGCTTCGTCTACGCCCTGGGAACGGCGGCCGGTTTCCTCCAGGCGGGCTTCGCGCGCTCCGTGCTGGTCATCGGCGCGGACACGTTCTCCACCATCCTCAACCCGGCCGACCGCACGACCCGGGCCATCTTCGGGGACGGCGCCGGAGCGGTGTACCTGCGCGCCGGCGAGGCGGACGAGCCGGGCGCCCTGAAGGGGCTCCACCTCGGCAGCGACGGCGGCCAGAGCGACCTCATCCAGGTCGCGGCCGGCGGCTCACGGCAGCGGTCCACCGGCCTGCCGGCCGCGGCGGAGGCCGCCTACTTCACCATGGAGGGCCGCCCGGTCTTCGGGGAGGCCGTGCGCCGCATGGCTGCCTCCGTGACCACGACGGCCGAGGCCGCGGGCTGGGCGGTCGAGGACATCGACAAGGTCGTCCTCCACCAGGCCAACGCGCGCATCCTGGCGGCGGTCGCCGAACGCGTCGGCCTGCCGCCCGAACGGTTCCCCGCCAACATCGAGCGGGTCGGCAACACCGTCGCCGCCTCGATCCCGCTCGTCCTGGCCGACGCGTCGGCCGACGGCGAACTGCGCCCCGGTCAGCGCGTCGTGCTCGGCGGCTTCGGCGGCGGTCTCACCTGGGGGTCCGTGGCGCTCGAATGGCCGGACATCACGGCGGTCTGACACCGGCTCGCCCCCGCCCTCCCTCACCACTCATCGCATCCCCACTCATCACACCCAAGGAGAAACACCATGCAGGCGATCGCGGAGCGGGTCTCGGTCCTTCTCTCCGACCAGTTCAAGGTCAAGCCCGAGATCATCGCGTCCGAGGTGACCCTCGGCAAGCTGTCCTTCGACTCCCTGGTCCTGATCGAGCTCGGCCTCGTCCTGGACAAGGAGTTCGGCGTGGAGATAGCCGACGGCGAACTCACCGAGGAGCACACCCTGGACGACCTGGTCCAGCTCCTGTCGGCCAAGGGAGCGGCGGTCTGATGGCGGACGGTCGTACCAACGCCATCGCCGTCACCGGTCTGGGCCTGGTGACCCCGGCCGGAATCGGCGTGGCCGAGAACTGGGAGCGGGTGCTGTCAGGACGTTCCTGCGCCACGCGCGACCCCGCACTCGGCGAGCTGTCGGTGGACTTCTCCTGCCGGGTACCGGGCTTCGACGCCGGTGAACTGCTGGGCGGCTTCGCCGGCTGGCAGCTGGAGCGCTTCGTCCAACTCGCCCTCGTGGCCTCCCGGATGGCCGTCGCCGACGCCGGATGGGACTCCACGACCTGGGACGGCACCCGGGTCGGGGTGGTGCTCGGCAACTCGCTCGGCGGCCCCGCCACCTTCGCGGAGCAGCACGAAACGCTGCGCGAGCGCGGGCCCGACAAGGTCTCGCCCCTCCTGGTGACGAAGTACATGCCGAACATGGTCGCCGGCTATGTGGCGATCGACTGCGGTGCCCGGGGACCGAGTCTGGTCACCGCCACCGCGTGCGCGTCCGGCGCGACCGCCATCGGCACCGCACGCGACCTGCTGCGCTCCGGCGCCTGCGACATCGTGCTCGCCGGCGCCAGCGAGTCCGCGCTGACCTCCACGGTGATGGCCGGGCTGTGCAAGATGGGCGCCCTGTCCAAGTCGGGGGACGCGCCCGAGCACGCGGGCAAGCCGTTCGACGCGGAACGGGACGGCTTCGTGGCCGCCGAGGCGGCCGGCGTGCTCGTCCTGGAACGGGAGGCGGACGCCCGCGCCCGGGGCGCGGAAGTCCGCGCCCTCGTCAGCGGATACGCGTCCTCCTCCGACGCCCACCACGCCACCGCCCCGCACCCCGACGGGGAGGGCATCGAGCGGGCCCTGCGCGCCGCCCTGGCGGACGCCGGCGTCGCCCCCTCGGACGTCCGCCACGTCAACGCGCACGGCACCGCCACCGCGATGAACGACCTCGTCGAGGGCCGGATGCTGCGCCGTGTCCTGGGCGACACGCCCCTGGTCACGTCGACCAAGGGGGTCACCGGCCACGCGCTGGCGGCCGCGGGCGCCATCGAGGCGGCGTACACGGTGCTGGCCGTGCAGCACGGCACGGTGCCGCCGACGGCGAACCTGAAGAACCCGGACCCGGCCATCGAGCTGGACGTGGTCAGCGGCGAACCCCGCACCACCCCGGTGGACGTCGCCGTCAGCACCTCGCTGGGCTTCGGCGGCCACAACGCCGCGCTCGTCATCACAGCCGCCTGAGTCCCGCGGCAGACCGGGCTCTCCGGGCCGGGAACACGCTCCCGGCC
>NZ_JBSHKH010000222.1:0-7181 GCF_053643595.1 Streptomyces sp. NPDC055506
GCGCGCGCAGCACACCGATGCCGTCCATGTCGGGCAGGTAGATGTCCAGCAGGACCACGTCGGGGCGCAGCGCCTCGGCCGCGCGCACGTTCGACCAGGTGAGCAAGGCATACGACACCGTCCGGGCCGTGGACGGACTGACTCTGGACCTGCGCCCGGGGGAGACCGTGGCGCTGCTCGGCCCCAACGGCGCCGGCAAGTCCACCACCCTCGATCTGCTCCTCGGACTCAAGAAGCCCGACAGCGGCACGGTCCGCCTCTTCGGCGCCGGCCCCCGGGAGGCCATCGTCGCCGGGCGCGTGGGCGCCATGCTGCAGAGCGGCGGGCTGATGGACGAGGTCACGGTCGCCGAACTGGTGCGACTCGCCTGCGATCTGCACCCGAAGCCGTACCAGCCCTCCGAGGTGCTGTCCCGCGCGGGCATCGCGCAGATCGCCGGCCGTAAGGTCAACAAGCTCTCCGGCGGCCAGGCCCAGCGCGTCCGCTTCGCCCTCGCCACGGCCGGCGACAGCGACCTCATCGTCCTGGACGAGCCCACCACCGGCATGGACGTCACCACCCGCCAGGCCTTCTGGGCCACCATGCGCGAACAGGCCGACCAGGGCCGGACCGTCCTCTTCGCCACCCACTACCTCGAAGAGGCCGACGCCATCGCCGACCGGGTCCTCGTGCTGCACCGCGGCCGGCTCCTCGCCGACGGCACGGCCGCCGAGATCAAGGCCAAGGCGGGCGCCCGCCGCGTCTCCTTCGACCTGGCGGACACCGTCGACGAGGCGGCCCTGCGCGGCCTGCCCTTCCTGACCTCCCTGGCCGTCTCCGGCCGGACCGTCCGCATCCAGTCCACCGACGCCGACGCGACCGTCCACGCCCTCTACGGCCTCGGCGTCTACCCCCGCAATCTCGAAGTCGCCGGACTCGGCCTGGAGCAGGCCTTCGTCGCGATCACCGCCGCCGAGGAGGCGAAGTCGAAGTGAACAGCCTGATCAAGCTGGAACTCACCCGCGCCCTGCGCAACCGCAAGTTCCTGTTCTTCTCCGTGATCTACCCGTCGGTGCTCTTCCTGATCATCGCGGGCAACGCCGACAGCACCACGAAGGTCCCCGGCACCGGCCTGACCCTGCCGACCTACATGATGGTCTCCATGGCCTCCTTCGGCGCCCTCACGGCCGTCCTCATGGGCAACAGCGAGCGCATCGCCAAGGAGCGCGAGGGCGGCTGGGTGCGGCAACTGCGCCTGACCACCCTGCCGGGCCGCGGCTACGTCCTCGCCAAGACCGCGAGCGCCGCCGTCGTCAGCCTGCCGTCCATCGTCATCGTCTTCGCCGTCGCGGCGGCCGTGAAGGACGTACGCCTCGACGCCTGGCAGTGGCTCGCCCTCACCGGCGCGATCTGGGCCGGCAGCCTCGTCTTCGCCGCGCTCGGCGTCGCCCTCGGCTACCTCGCCAGCGGCGACGCGGTCCGCCCGATCACGATGATCACCTACTTCGGCCTGTCGATGCTCGGCGGCCTGTGGATGCCCACGACGACGTTCCCGGACTGGCTCCAGGACATCGCGAAGTGGCTTCCCACGCACGCGTACGCTGCCCTGGGGCAGGCCATCGAGCAGAGCCGCGCCCCGCACGTCCAGGACCTCGCCGTCCTCGTGGTGTCGTTCGCCCTGTTCGCGGGCGGCGCTGCCTGGCTGTACCGGAAGGACACCCTGAAGGCGTGAACGACGTCGGCGTCGGGATCGGGCAGCGCCCGGTCAACCGCAGGCAGCGGGTGGTGAAATCGCTGTGGACCGGCATCTGGCTGGTCTATCTGAGCGCGCCCGTCACCGACCTGCTGCACGGCGGCCACAGCACGGGGGTGCGGATCCTCGGCTGGATCGGCCTGGCCGCGTTCGTCACCTGGTACATGCTGCTGGTCTTCCGCACCGGCCGCGGCGAGCGCAACGCCCTGGTGCTCGGCTCGCTCGGGGTCCTCGCGGCCCAGTCGACGCTTCTCGCCCTCACCCTGGGCCGCGAGTGGCTGGTGCTGTTCGTGTACGTCTCGATCGCGTCCGGTGCGGCCCTGCCCCTGCGCATGGACCGCTGGACGATCCCGGCCGCGTGCGCGCTGCTGACCGCCGTGGCGTTCGCGGTGCCGGACGGTCACTCCTTCCTGGCCGGGCTCCTCATCCCGGCCCTGCTCGGCGGCTTCGCCATGACCGGTGTACGCGAACTCGTCCGGACGGCCATCGCCCTGCGCGAGGCCCGCGCCACCGTCGCCCAGCTCGCCGCCAACGAGGAACGCCTGCGCCTGGCCAGGGACCTGCACGACCTGCTCGGCCACTCCCTGTCCCTGATCACCCTCAAGAGCGAGCTGGCCGGCCGTATGCTCCCCGCCGAGCCCGACAAGGCGGCCCAGCAGGTCGCCGACATCGAGCAGGTCAGCCGCCAGGCCCTCGTGGACGTACGCGAGGCCGTCACCGGCTACCGGCGCCCCCGCCTGAGCGCCGAACTCGCCGGTGCCCGGGTCGCCCTGACCGCGGCCGGCGTCACCACCGACCTGCCCGCCGAGCCGCCCGGCCTCGCCGGAGTCCCCGAGGAGAGCGAGTCCGCCCTCGCCTGGGCCCTGCGCGAGGCGGTCACCAACGTCGTACGGCACAGCGGCGCCCGCAGCTGCACGGTCGAGCTGCTGCGCCGCCAGACCCTCGACGGCCCGGTGCTCGAACTCACCGTCGAGGACAACGGCTCGGGCGGCCCGGGCGACGGCTACGGCAACGGCCTCACGGGCCTCACCGAACGCCTGGCCAAGGCGGGCGGCGCCCTGGAGGCAGGCCCGCTCAGGCACGGCTTCCGCCTGGTCGCCCGCGTGCCGACGGCAGACCCGGCGGACGTAGGATCCCCCGCATGAGCCGCACGATCAAGGTCCTCCTGGCCGAGGACCAGTCGATGGTCCGCGAGGCCCTGGCCGCCCTGCTCGGCCTGGAAGCGGACATCGAGGTCGTCGCCCAGGTGGCCCGCGGCGACGAGGTCCTGGAAGCGGCCCGCGAACACGCCGTCGACGTGGCCCTCCTGGACATCGAGATGCCCGGCGCGACGGGCATAGAGGCCGCGGCCCGCCTCCACGCGGAGCTCCCGGCCGTGAAGCTGGTCATCCTCACCACCTTCGGCCGCCCCGGCTACCTCCGCAGCGCCATGGAGTCCGGCGCCGACGCCTTCCTGGTCAAGGACGCCCCCGCCGCCCAGCTCGCCGAGGCGATCCGCAAGGTCCTCACCGGCGAACGCGTCATCGACCCCACCCTCGCGGCAGCGGCCCTGGCAGACGGCGCCAACCCCCTCACGGACCGAGAGCGAGAGGTCCTCAGAGCGGCGGCGGACGGCTCCACCAACGCCGAACTGGCAGCAGCCCTGCACCTCTCCCAGGGCACGGTCCGCAACTACCTCAGCACGGCCATCCAGAAGCTCGCGGTAAGAAACCGAGCAGAAGCGGTCCGAACAGCACGAGAAAAGGGCTGGTTGTAAATCACCCTCAGGGGCGCGGGGAACTGCGCGAAGAACCCCCACGCACCCGCACACGCAACACAACACAAGCCCCTAACGGCGATGGCGGCATCAGTTGAGCATCGCCCGAGCCGCAAAAGCCTCCCCCCGAACCCGCTCGGCCGCAGCCTCATCCACGGCCTCCACCACCTCCGCATAGGCCTCCAGCTCCGAGGCCCCGCCCAGGAACTCCCCCCGCTGAACAAGCAACCGCGCCCGCTCGTACCGCAACCGAGCCGGATGCGAAGGCAACAGCAGCGACAACTCCACCGCCCACAGCGCGACATCCGACCGCTCCGGCCGAGCCGCCGCCCACGCCCGCACGTTGTTCAGGATCCGCAGCACCACCTCCAGCGGATCCGCCGGCCGCAGCATCTCCGGATCGAGCCGCCCCGTCCCCGTCGCCCCGGCGACCAGCACCTCCGCGTCCGCCCCCGTCAGCACCCGCCCCCCGTCGAACGGATCGGCGAGCACCTGCCCCTCGTCAGGCCCGAACCCGACCACGAAATGCCCCGGCAGGGCCACCCCGTACACCGGTGCCCCGGCCCGCCGGGCCACCTCCATCCACACCACGGACAGCAGGATCGGCAGCCCCCGGCGCCGCACCAGCACCTCGTGCAGCAGTGAGGACTCCAGCCGCTGGTAGTCGGCCGGGCTGCCGCCGAAACCCATCCGCTCACCGAGCAGTTCCCGCAGGGCGACCGCCCAGGCCCGCGGCCCGCCGGGCCGGTACGGCAGCAGCCCGGCCAGCCGGTCCAGCTCGACCTGCGCGGTGTCCAGACCCGCCTCGTCCAGCTCCCGGTCCGCCTCCGCGCCCACCAGCAGGCACAGCGTCGACAGATCGGGCCGCTCGGACCGGGCCTCTTCGGCGAACCGCCGCCGCAGCTCGGCGGAGCGCTCCGGGGACGGGGGATAGGGGGGACGCATACCTGGCTCGTGCCCTCTCACGACGATCGGTTACCGGCCGGTGCCGCCGGATTCCGGCGCCCGGTAGTGGTGGTAGGCATGGTGCGCGGCGAAGCCCATCCCGGTGTACAGCTCCCGCGCTCCCGTGTTCTCGGCCTCGACCTGGAGCCACGCGGCCGACGCCCCCTCGTCGAGGGCCCGCCGGGCCAGCGCGGCCATCACGACCGTGCCCAGCCCCTGTCGCCGCAGCTCCGGATCGACCTCGACGGCGGCGAATCCGGCCCACCGCCCGTCGACGACACACCGCCCGACGGCGGCCGGAGCGGCACCCTCGACCGCGCCCGGAACCGTGGCGAACCACACCGAAGGCCCGCTCCCGAGCACCCGCAGCGCCACCTCGCTCACGCCCTTGCGCTGGTACCGGGCCAGCCACGCCTCGTCCGCCTCCCGGGACAGCAGGACGCCCGCCGGGTCGGCACGGTCGGCGACCGGTGCCAGCGGGCCGATCCACAGCTCGGCGGTCACCTCCCGCACCCAGCTCCGCGCCTCCAGCTCGGCGCACAGCAGCTCCTGCGTGCCCTCGGCGCCGGTCGCGGTCTGGACGTAGGCGGGAAGCCCGCGGTCGCCGTACCAGCGCCGGACGGCGCTCAGCGCCTCGTCGAGCGGCATGCCCGGCTCGCCGAGGGGCAGCACCGAATTGGCCCGCCGTGTGAACCCGGACGCGGCCCGCAGCTCCCAGTCGCCGAGCCGCTCGCTCTCCACGGGCCGCCAGGCCCGCGCGGCGGCCCGGGCCAGTTCCTCGTACGAGGCGGCCGGACCACGGCGACGCGCCCGGGCGGCGGGCACCACCTTGCCGGCGACCAGCGCGGATTCCGCGATGCGGACGCTCTCGCCGTCCCGGCGTGTGATCAGCAGCACACCCTTGTCCCATGATGTGAGAACGCCGACCGTGTCGGTGAACTTCTCACCCGGAGCCGCATGTTCGATCATGCTCCGTACGGAGACCCGTTTGCCCACGTCAGCAGCGGTGATGGCCACCTCGAGACGCCCGGCGGCAGAGATTTCCACAGGTCGGTACACCCCTCCTGTTCGGATCATGCCCAAGAACGGAGATACTAGGGGCGGGCATCGACGACGCCGCGCTCCCGCGCGCCAGGCGGCGGAGCCTGAGGAGGCCCGCCAGCGCCCTATCGAGGAGGAACGACAGCGTGACCTACGTCATCGCGCAGCCTTGTGTCGACGTCAAGGACAAGGCGTGCATCGAGGAGTGCCCGGTCGACTGCATCTACGAGGGCTCCCGGTCCTTGTACATCCACCCGGACGAATGCGTCGACTGTGGTGCCTGTGAGCCGGTCTGCCCGGTCGAGGCGATCTTCTACGAGGACGACACCCCGGAGGAGTGGAAGGACTACTACAAGGCGAACGTCGAGTTCTTCGACGAGCTCGGCTCGCCCGGCGGCGCCAGCAAGCTGGGGCTGATCGAGCGCGACCACCCCTTCATCGCCGCGCTGCCGCCACAGGCCTAGCCACCGCAAGCGGCCGCACACCGTGCCGCCTCGGTCCCGTACGGCCTGATCACCTTGATCGCCGTACGGGGCCGAGGCGTTTGCCCAGAGGGCTCGTACGTGCCAGAAAGTGAGCCAGAAACCGTGTCCGCAGTCTCCGACCGTCTCCCCGCTTTCCCCTGGGACAAGCTGACGCCGTTCAAGGCCACGGCCGCCGCCCACCCGGACGGCATCGTGGACCTGTCCGTCGGCACCCCGGTCGACCCGGTCCCCGAGCTGATCCAGAAGGCGCTGGTCGACGCGGCGGACTCGCCGGGCTACCCGACCGTCTGGGGCACGCCCGAGCTGCGCGACGCGATCACCGGCTGGGTCGAGCGCCGCCTCGGCGCCCGCGACGTCACCCACCGCCACGTCCTGCCGATCGTCGGCTCCAAGGAACTCGTCGCCTGGCTCCCGACCCAGCTGGGCCTGGGCCCCGGCGACCGGGTGGCCTACCCGCGGCTTGCCTACCCGACGTACGAGGTGGGCGCACGCCTGGCCCGCGCCGAGTACGAGGTCTACGACGACCCGACGGAGCTGGACCCCGAGGGCCTGAAGCTGCTCTGGCTGAACTCTCCGTCGAACCCCACGGGCAAGGTCCTGTCGAAGGCGGACCTCACCCGGATCGTGGTCTGGGCCCGTGAGCACGGCATCCTGCTGTTCTCCGACGAGTGCTACCTGGAGCTGGGCTGGGAGGCCGACCCGGTCTCGGTGCTGCACCCCGACGTCAACGGCGGCTCGTACGACGGCATCGTGTCCGTCCACTCCCTCTCCAAGCGCTCGAACCTCGCGGGCTACCGCGCGGCCTTCCTGGCCGGCGACCCGGCCGTCCTGAGCCCTCTCCTGGAGATCCGCAAGCACGGCGGCATGATGACGTCCGCGCCGACGCAGGCGGCCGTCGTGGCGGCCCTGGGCGACGACGACCATGTCCGCGTCCAGCGCGAGCGCTACGCGGCCCGCCGTGCCCTCCTGCGCGAGGCCCTGCTGTCCCACGGCTTCCGCATCGAGCACAGCGAGGCCAGCCTCTACCTGTGGGCCACCCGGGGCGAATCCTGCTGGGACACGGTCGCCCACCTCGCGGAGCGAGGCATCCTCGTGGCCCCCGGTGACTTCTACGGCTCGGCGGGCGCGGAGTTCGTCCGCGTGGCCCTGACGGCGACGGACGAGCGGATCGCGGCGGCCGTACGGCGTCTGTAGCGGCAGCGGGCCGTCAGCGAATCGGAAC
>NZ_JBSHKH010000223.1:0-7168 GCF_053643595.1 Streptomyces sp. NPDC055506
GCCCCATCGTCGTACTCGGGCAGGCTCAGAAGAAGACCGACCGCCGCTGCACCAGAAGCTTGGCCCCTCCTGTCTGCTGCCCTCGCACTGCTCCGCAGGCTTCGGACAGCTGCGCCGGACTCCGTCCGGCGGCTCCGAGCGCCCGGCGCCCCATCGTCGTACTCGGGCAGGCTCAGAAGAAGACCGACCGCCGCTGCACCAGCAGCTTGTACAGCGTGTGCTGGATCTGCTCCCTGACCTGATCGGTCAGATTGAACATCAGCATCGGGTCCTCGGCCGCCTCCGGCGGATAGCCGTCCGTGGGGATCGGCTCACCGAACTGGATCGTCCACTTGGTCGGCAGCGGAATCGCGCCGAGCGGCCCGAGCCAGGGGAACGTGGGCGTGACCGGGAAGTACGGAAAGCCCAGCAGCCGGGCGACCGTCTTGGCGTTGCCGATCATCGGGTAGATCTCCTCGGCCCCGACGATCGAGCAGGGGACGATCGGCGTCCCGGCGCGCAAGGCCGTCGAGACGAACCCCCCGCGGCCGAAGCGCTGGAGCTTGTACCGGTCCGCGAAGGGCTTGCCGAGGCCCTTGAAGCCCTCCGGCATCACCCCGACCAGTTCGCCCTGCTCCAGCAGCCGTGACGCGTCCTCGGCACAGGCCAGGGTGTGGCCGAGCTTGCGGGCCAGTTCGTTGACCACCGGCAGCATGAACACCAGGTCGGCAGCGAGCAGACGCAGATGCCGTCCCGCCGGATGGTTGTCGTGCACGGCGACCTGCATCATCAGGCCGTCCATCGGCAGCGTGCCCGAGTGGTTGGCGACGATCAGGGCGCCGCCCTCGGACGGAATGTTCTCGATGCCCTTCACCTCGACCCGGAAGTACTTGTCGTACAGCGGGCGCAGCAGGGACATCAGGACCTGGTCGGTGAGCTCCTCGTCGTAGCCGAAGTCGTCGACCTCGTAGTCCCCGGTGAGGCGGCGGCGCAGGAAGGCCAGGCCGCCCGCGATCCGCCGTTCCAGACCACCGTCGCCGTCCCGGGACCGCTCCGGCGGCTGTTCCTCAGAAGTCACAGGAACATCATCCTGCGGAACAGCCCTGGTGGGCAGGGGCTGCACCTCACCGACCGGCGCCGACTCCGTGCCCGAGCGGCGGTTTCCCGCGCTCCGGCGCCGCTGGGGGCGCTGCACGGCGCTTCCGCGGGACCGGTCGTCGTCGAACGGAATGACCTTGGCATCCGCCATCGTTGATGCGCTCCTCAGTTGGCGCTCTGCGTCGGGGGGTGGCCATCGCCCGCGAGGGGCAGTGCGGCGATCCGGTCGACGGCCCCCGCGAGGGCCTCCGGCGGAAGAAGTCCGGGCCCTTGGCTGCGGGCGAAGTCCGCGAACGTTTCCGCGGTCGTGTATTTGGGCTGGAATCCCAGCGTTTCTCGCATCTGGCCCGTGGCCACGACCCGGCCGTGCGTGAGCAGCCGGATCTGCTCGGGCGAGAAGTCCGTCATCCCCAGCGTACGCACCAGCGAGCCGGCCCAGGTGACGGCCGGGAGCGGCAGGGGCACGGTGGGGCGCCCGAGGCGCCGGGAGCACTGGGAGAGCAGCAGGACGCCGTCGCCGGCGATGTTGAAGGTGCCGCTGTTGAGCGTGCCCCGCCTGGGCTCGTGGGAGGCGATCCGCAGCACCTCGATCACATCGTCCTCGTGCACGAACTGCAGCCTGGGGTCGTAGCCGAACACGGTCGGCAGGACCGGCAGCGCGAAGTACGAGGCGAGCGGGGTGTCCGCGGTCGGGCCGAGGATGTTGGCGAACCGCGGCACGCACACGGCCACATCGGGCCGGCGGCGCGCGAAGCCGCGGACATAGCCCTCGACCTCCACCGTGTCCTTGGCGAAGCCGCCGCTGGGCAGGGACTTGGGCGGCGTCGTCTCGGTGAAGACGGCCGGGTCGCGGGGCGCGGAGCCGTAGACGTTGGTGCTGGACTTCACGACCAGCCGCTGCACGGTGGGGGACTTCTGGCAGGCACCGAGCAGCTGCATGGTGCCGATGACGTTGGTCTCCTTCAGGGAGGCCCGGTTTCCGCTGCCCAGCGGTGTGCCCGTCACGTCCAGGTGGACGATCGTGTCGGCGGCCGTCTCGGCGAGCACCCGCGCGATCGTGGGCTGCCGGATGTCCGCCTGGATGAAGTCCGCGCCGCCCAGATGGTGCTCGGGCGGCACCGCGTCCACGGCGATCACCCGGTCCACCTCGGGGTCACGCTGGATCCGCCTCACGAACCGGCCCCCCAGCTGGCGGGCCACTCCGGTCACGAGCACGACCTTGCCCAAGATCAGCGCCTTCCTTCCACAGCCTCTTGTCCCCGCCGCGTTCCCCCGTGGGGCCAACTTAGCGGTTCGGTGTTGCGCTGTGATGACCGCCCGATGCGCGAAGTGACGGGACCACCGACGGGAAACGGCGGACGTACCTGGCGATACACGTGTGGCCCCCCACCGTTGAGTGGGGGGCCACAACGACGCTCTCGCGGCGTCCGCGTCGCGAACTTACTTCTTGTTGCGACGCTGAACGCGCGTGCGCTTGAGCAGCTTGCGGTGCTTCTTCTTGGCCATCCGCTTGCGCCGCTTCTTGATAACAGAGCCCACGACTACCCTCGCTCACTTCTCATCACTCGGTGCTGGGCGCCATGGGCCCATACGACCTACGAGGGGCTAGCCTACCCGCCCGAGCGCTGAGGTCGTAATCGAGGGGGCCAGGGTGATCCCGAGTGCCCTGTGAGGGATCACCCCGCCCCAGCCGTCAGGCGGTTTCCACCCCCACGTAGCTCTCGCGAAGGTACTCGTGAACCGCTTGCTCCGGGACGCGGAAAGACCGCCCCACACGGATCGCGGGCAGATGACCGCTGTGCACCAGCCGGTACACGGTCATCTTCGACACTCGCATCACCGAGGCGACTTCCGCCACGGTAAGGAACTGAACCTCGTTCAGAGGCCTCTCGCCAGCTGCAGCCATGACACACCTGAACCTTCCGCACTCGACGGCCACCGGCTTCCCCTTCCGGTGACTCTTCGTCGCTGCGTGCTCACTCCCCAATGTAGGGGCCAGTGATGCGAGTGGGGAAGAGGTGCACCCATCAACGGCCTACTGTGACAGACACGCCCGATTGAGTACGTAGCGGGTAAGCGGCAGGTAGTAATCAGACCGCACGCCGTCATCAAGTGGAACGACGACGGACACGGACCCCTCAGCCTGCCCGACGAACGGGGCGGGATCGTCCGTATCGGCAGGACCGATGGCCTCGAACCCCAGCTGACCTGCCCCGCAGACCCACCCGTGGTCCCCGATCACCAGCTCGGGAAGGGGCCCGCCGGCCTCCGCGGCGGCGGCCAGCGCGGTACGAACCGGGAGAGGTGAGTGCGTATGTGCGCCGGGCTCACAACCGGGGCGTTCCGCCCCAGGTGCCCGCACCAGCGCGACTCCTCGTACGTAGTCGAGGTTGTACGTACGTAGGCCGAACCGGGTCGTTATGTCGACACAGCGACCCTGCGCGGGGGTGAGAACCGCACACCCCGCCGCCGACAGCGCGTCTGCCAGAGCGGCGTAGAAGCCGAGCAGCCGGTGCGGGTGCCCGGTACCGAGAAGCACCGGAGCACCCCGCTGGGCGGCATCGGCGAGACGGTCCGCGAAGGCGTCCAGCGCGGCCACGGTCCGCTGCGGATCGATCACGTCCTGGCCGGAAGTCCGCCGAGAATCGGCCGAAACCCCGCACCGGTCCGCCATCAGCTCGGTCAATTCCCGCTGCTTCCAAGCCCCTTCGGGATCGATGCCGAGCAGCACACGAGGGTCCCGGGCAGCGAAGAGTCGGTAGCTGCGCAGGCTCTCCTCACGCGACGTGGCCACGGTACCGGCGAGGCGTGCACCCACCAGGTGCGTACGCAGAACTTCGGGGGTCAGCACCAGAAGATCGTCCGCGACCAGGGCATCGCCTGTCCCGGGAAACCGGCGAACACCGCTCGGTCGGCCTACCAGGCCCACCAGGCCCACCAGGGGCGCTTCACCCCGGCAGCAGCCCCCGCAGCGGGAACACCGCCCGCCGGGCCGCCAGCACCGCCTGGTCCAGCCGGTCCGCCGGGTCGTACCCGGCCTCCCAGCCGACCCACTCCACCGGCCAGCGCCCGTCCGTCATCCGCGCCGGGGCCAACTGCCGCGTCCGCGCGAACACTTCCTGCCGCCAGCTCTCCGGGATCACCGCCTCGGGCTCCACCTCCCGGTGCGCCGCGATCGCGACCAGATGCGTCCACGACCTCGGTACGACGTCCACCACCGCGTAGCCGCCCCCGCCCAGGGCCACCCACCGCCCGTCGGCGTACTCGTGCGCCAGGTCGTGACAGGCCACCTGAACCGCCCGCTGCGCGTCCAGCGACACGGCCAGATGCGCCAGCGGATCCTCGAAGTGCGTGTCGGCCCCGTGCTGCGTCACCAGCACCTGCGGCCGGAAATCGGCGATCAGCTCCGGCACCACGGAATGGAACGCCCGCAGCCACCCGGCGTCCCCGGTCCCGGCCGGCAGCGCCACGTTCACCGCCGAGCCCTCCGCCGAGTCCGCCCCGGTCTCCTCCGGCCAGCCGGTCTGCGGAAACAGCGTCCGGGGATGCTCGTGCAGCGAGATCGTCAGCACCCGCGGGTCGTCCCAGAACGCCGCCTGCACCCCGTCCCCGTGATGCACGTCGACATCGATGTAGGCGACCCGCTCCGCCCCGAGCTCCAGCAGCCGGGCGATCGCCAGCGACGCGTCGTTGTAGATGCAGAACCCCGACGCACCGCCCGGCATCGCGTGATGCAGCCCGCCCGCGAAGTTCACCGCGTGCGACGTCTCCCCGCGCCACACGGCCTCCGCCGCCCCCACCGACTGCCCGGCGATCAGCGACGACACCTCGTGCATCCCCGCGAAGGCCGGATCATCCATCGTCCCGAGACCGTACGACTGATCCGCTGCCCCGGGATCCGCCGACGCGGCCTTCACCGCCTCGATGTAGTCCTCCCGGTGGACGAGCCGCAGCGTCGACTCCCCGGCCGCCTTCGCGGCGACCACCTCCACCTCACGGTCGAGCCCGAAGGCGTCGACCAGTCTCCGGGTCAGCGCGAGCCGGACCGGGTCCATCGGATGCCCGGGACCGAAGTCATAGCCCGTTACTGCCTCGTCCCACATCAGCTGTGCGCGGCCGCTCATGACCGCCACCGTATCGGTCCGGTTGAGCGGCGAACGACCGGGCGTACACGAGCGTCACCAGCACCAACACCATCGGCACGAGCATGGCCCCGCGATAGCTCCACAGATCCCCGAGCGCACCCACCAACGGCGAACCGATCAAGAACCCCACATAGTTGAAGACATTCAGCCGCGCCACGGCAGCGTCCGACGCCCCGGGGAACAACCTGCCGGCCGCCGCGAACGTCTGCGGCACCAGCACACACAACCCAACCCCCAGCAGCGTGAACCCCAGCATCCCGACCCACGCCCCGGGCGCCGCGGCCACCACGGCGAACCCGCCCGCCGCGACCAGCGCCCCGGCCCGCACGACCGCGACCGCCCCGAACCGCCGCACCCCGAAGTCCCCCAGCGTCCGCCCCACCAGCGTGGTGACCATGTACACGTTGTACGGCACCGTCGCCAGCTGCTCCGAGCTCCCCAGCACGTCCTGCAGATACTTCGCACTCCAGTTGGAGACCGTCGAGTCCCCGATGTACGCGACGGTCATCACCAGACAAAGCGGCAACAGCAACTTGAACGCGAGGACCTGCCCCTCCCCCGCCTTCTCCTCCACCCCGGACCCCGCCACCGGCCCCGCACCACCGCCGTCGACGTACCAGCGGCTCCCCACCAGCACAGTCGGCAACAGCACCACCACGACCGGCAGATACGACACCCACAACGCCAGATCCCAGTGCGCCCCCACCCACGCCAGTGAGGCCCCGACGATCCCGCCCAGGCTGTAGGCCGCGTGAAAACTGAGCATGATGCTGCGCCCGTACGACCGCTGCAGACTCACCCCGAGCATGTTCATCGACGCGTCCAGCACCCCGACGGCGAGCCCGAACGCCGCGAGCGCGATGCCCAGCTCCACCATCCGCTCCCCGGCCCCGACCCCGAGCAGCGCCAGCAGCACCACGGGCTGGGACCACCGCAGCAGTCTGCTCGGCGGCACCCGCTTCACCAGCCGCTCGGTGCTGACGCTCCCGACCCCCGCGAGGATCGGCACGGCGGCCAGAAAGGCGGGCAGCAGCGCATCGGAAACCCCGTACCGGTCCTGGATGGCCGGGATCCGCGTCACGAGCAGAGCGAACGCGACCCCCTGCACCAAGAAGCTGAACGCCAACGAGCCCCTGCCGCGCCGCAGCACATCAGTCATGGCGGCGAGCGTAGGGCTCCGGCTTACCCGTGGGTAGATCCAGCCAAAGATGAATTTGCCTCATCTTCCACGGGCTCACACCAGCAGATCGGCCAGCTCCCCCATGTCGGAGAAGAGCCCGGTGGCGCCGGCGAGCTTCTCCGCCGGAGTCATGGCGGTGAACCCGTACACGTCCATCCCGGCCGCGACCGCCGCCTGCACTCCGAGCGGACTGTCCTCGACGACGACACACCGCTCCGGCGCGACCCCCATCCGCTCGGCGGCATACAGGAACAGATCAGGAGCCGGCTTGCCCCGCCCGACGTCCTGAGAGCTGAAGATCCGCCCCTCGTCGAACCACTGACTGAGCCCCGTCGTCCGATGCCCCACCCGAATCCGCTCATGGCTCCCGGACGAGGCCACGCAGTACGGCACCCCGTCCGCGGCGAGCTTCTCCAGGACGCCGGAGACCCCGGCCACAGCGACCAACTCCTGCTCGAACGCCGCGAACACCCGCCCATGAAAGACATCGTCGAAGCTCTCCGGCAACCGCTGTCCCGTCCGCTCGAGAACCAGCTCATGAATCCGGTGCATCGCCGACCCCATGTAGTCCCGAATGGACTCCTCGTACGAGGTCGGGTGCCCGAGCTCGGTGAGATACGCGGCCAGCAGCCGGTTGGAGATGGGCTCACTGTCGACGAGAACACCGTCGTTGTCGAAGATGACGAGATCGTAGTTCATATCCACGACCCTAAACGCAGAAAACCCCCGCATCCGAAGATGCGGGGGTTTTCTCAATATTTGTTCG
>NZ_JBSHKH010000224.1:0-6959 GCF_053643595.1 Streptomyces sp. NPDC055506
AGATCCAGGTGCGCGCCGCCTACGGATTCCATCGCGCGTCCGGCCGCGTACGGGTCGTCGACCTCGCGTCCTGCGTCCAGCGCGGCCCGGTAGCGCACCAGCGCGTCGGCCGTACGGCCGCTCCGGGCGTCGAGGTCGCCGAGGTTGAGCAGGGCGGCGGCCCGCTCGCGGGGCAGATCGCGGCGCTCGGCCACGGCGAGGACCAGGCTGTGGATGTCGTAGAGGTCGGGCGCGGCCGCCTGGGTGCCGACGTGTGCCGCCATCGCCCGCACCAGCTGGGACATCAGCCGCCGGGCCAGGGTGTCCAGCTCCCCGTCGTCGACCGCGAGCCGGGCCGAGGCCAGCAGGGCGGGCCGGGTCAGGCGCAGCCAGTCGGCGGCCGCCCGGGGAGTGGGAAAGCGCAGGGCACGCGGCATGTCGAGGAGCTTCTGGCGTGCCTGGGGGCTGTCGGTCTCGGTGATGGCACGGCAGACCTGGAGCAGCCGGACGGTCCGCTCCAGCATCCGGGCGCGGGCCACCTGGAGATCGGCGGGGCGCTCGTGGTGACCGGCGAGGACGCGGAGCATGGGGTGCAGACAGCCGGGGACCTCGTACTGCGGCAGCGGCGAGTCCACCGCGTGCAGGAAGCCGAGGGCGACGAAGTCGTCCAGGGTGGTGCGGGCGCTGTCGACCGAGCAGCCGACGAGCGCGGAGGCGGTCTGCGGGTCGACCAGTCCGGCCGGGGCGAGGGCGAGCAGGCGCAGCATCCTCGCGGCGGTGGCCGGCAGGGCGTCGTAGGCGAGGCGGAAGACCCGGCTCAGGGCGGTTCCCTCGGCCGGCTCGGTGCGCAGTTGCTTGGCGAGGTCCAGGACGGCCGCTTTGGGGCGGGCGGCGAGCCAGCCGCCCGCCAGCATCAGCGCGGCGGGCTGCCCCTGGCACTCCTCGGCGAGGCCCTCGGCGGCCCGGGGGTCGACGGTGATGCGGACCGAGCCGGTGTGCCGGGACAGCAGCTCCACTCCGGACTTGGCGTCCAGGCCGCCCAGCGTGCAGGGGCGGACGTCCGAGATGCCGGTCAGCGGGCCCTCGGAGACCGCGACGACCAGGCAGTCCGGGGTGTCGGGCAGCAGGGCGTCGACCTGCTCGGCGTCGGCCGCGTCATCCAGCAGGAGCAGGGCGCGGCGGTCGGCCAGGGCGCCGCGCAGCGAGTCGGTGAGGTCGTCGCCGCAGGCCCCGGCCGGGGCTTCCCGGTCCAGGGCGGCGAGCAGCTCGCGGGCCGCGCGTTCGACGGGTACGGGGGTGCCGTCCGGGTCGGTCAGCCGGGCACGCAGTACCCCGTCCGGGTAACGGTCCGCGACCTGGTGCGCGAGCTCCTCGGCGAGTGCCGTGCGGCCCGAGCCGGGCCGGCCGGCGATGAGCAGCACACGCGCGCGTGGGGGTTTGCGGCCGGCGAGGGTGTCCAGGCCGGCGCGCTCGATGTCGGCGCGCAGCTCCTTCAACTCCCGTGTGCGGCCCAGGAACTGACTCTCGCCGGCAGCGTGTCCGGTCAGCCGCACGTCGCCTGTCTCCACGACCTGATCCGTCACGGGCCACACTCCCGTCCCACGCACGCAAGCCCGCCGGGAATCCGGTTCGGGCGTGCCTCAGAGCCTAGTTCACGCTCTGCAACGTTCCGGGTGGAGCACGACGGGCACGGCAGCCACATCCCCCGATCGGATCAGCCGATCTTCACACCTTGGAGCCTCTTCACGCCTCGAACGGCCGCGCCGGCCACGGCGCCTGGGCCGGGCGCAGTGCCTCCAGGCCGTCCCCCGCACGCGCGGCGACCAGGGACAGTACGCCCACCACGAGGCAGTTGTTGTGGAGTTCGCCGGCCAGTACGCCCCGGACGAGGTCCTCGACCGGGACCCGGTCGAGTTCCATGTCGGCCTCTTCCTCCTCGACCGCGAAGCGCTCGCCCTCGGCCTCGGACAGATCGCGGGCGAGGAAGATCCGTACGGCCTCGTCGCAGCCGCCGGGGGTGGTGTAGACGTCGGTCAGCACCCGCCAGTCCTCGGCCTTGACGTGCGCCTCCTCATAGAGCTCCCGCTGCGCGGCGTGCAGCGGGTTCTCGCCGGGGACGTCGAGCAGACCGGCCGGGATCTCCCACAGCTTGTGGCGCACGGGGTGGCGGTACTGGCGCAGGACCAGGACGCGGTCGGCCTCGTCGAGGGCGAGGACGGCCACCGAGCCGGGGTGGACCTGGTAGTCACGGCCGACCACGGTGCCGTCGGGCATGACCACGTCGTCCGTGCGGACGGAGGTCTTGTTGCCGACGAAGGGGGTGTCCGTCGCCCGGACCTCCCACTCCTCCGGGGTGTCCTTGATCGTCATGCCTGTCCTTCCATGTACCCGACCCGACCTGCTGAAAAGAAACCGGGGTGCACACCCTTTGAAGGGATGCACCCCGGCCACCGTACAACTGGTGTGTTACTTCGAAGTCTTCCGCTCGACCGAGGCCTTGACGAGCCCGGCGAACAGCGGGTGCGGACGCGTCGGGCGCGAGCGCAGCTCCGGGTGCGCCTGGGTGGCGACCAGGTAGGGGTGGACGTCGCGCGGGTACTCGACGTACTCGACGAGCTTGCCGTCCGGGGAGGTGCCGGAGAACTGGATGCCCGCCTTCTTCTCCAGCTCCGCCCGGTAGGAGTTGTTCACCTCGTACCGGTGACGGTGCCGCTCCTCGACGTACTCCTTGCCGTCGTACACCTCGCGCACGATCGAGCCCTCGGCCAGCTTGGCCGGGTACATGCCCAGCCGCATGGTGCCGCCCATGTCGCCCTCACCGGCGACGATGTCGAGCTGCTCGGCCATGGTGGAGATGACGGGGTGGCCGGTGGCCGGGTCGAACTCGGTGGAGTTGGCGTCCTGGATGTCGACCAGGTTGCGCGCGGCCTCGATCACGATGCACTGCAGGCCGAGACAGAGGCCGAGCAGCGGGATCTTGTTCTCGCGGGCGTACTTGATCGCTCCGACCTTGCCGAGCACGCCGCGGTCGCCGAAGCCGCCGGGGATGCAGACGCCGTCGACGTCGCCGAGCTGCTGGGCCGCGCCCGCCGGGGTCTTGCAGTCGTCGGAGGTGACCCACTTGATCTTCACGCGGGCCCGGTTGGCGAAGCCGCCGGCGCGCAGCGCCTCGGTGACCGACAGATAGGCGTCGGGCAGGTCGATGTACTTGCCGACCAGGGCGAGGGTGATCTCGTGGTCGGGGTTGTGGACGCGGTCGAGCAGATCGTCCCAGGTGGTCCAGTCGACGTCCCGGAAGGGCAGGTCCAGTTTGCGGACGACGTAGGCGTCCAGGCCCTCGCCGTGCACGGTCTTCGGGATGTCGTAGATCGAGCGGGCGTCGGGGCAGGCGACGACGGCGGCCTCGTCGACGTCGCACATCAGCGAGATCTTCCGCTTGATCGCGGTGGGCACCTCACGGTCGCAGCGCAGCACGATCGCGTCCGGCTGGATACCGATGTTGCGCAGGGCCGCAACCGAGTGCTGGGTGGGCTTCGTCTTCAACTCACCCGAGGGGCCGATGTAGGGCAGGAGCGAGATATGGACGACGAAGACGTTGTCACGGCCGACCTCGTGCCGGACCTGGCGGACGGTCTCCAGGAACGGCAGCGACTCGATGTCGCCGACCGTGCCGCCGACCTCGGTGATCACGACGTCGACCTCGTCCGTCGCCATGCGGCGGATGCGGTGCTTGATCTCGTTGGTGATGTGCGGGATGACCTGCACGGTGTCGCCGAGGTACTCGCCGCGCCGCTCCTTGGCGATCACGGTGTTGTACACCTGACCGGTGGTGACGTTGGCGGAGCCGTCCAGGTCGCGGTCGAGGAAGCGCTCGTAGTGGCCGATGTCCAGGTCGGTCTCGGCGCCGTCGTTCGTGACGAACACCTCACCGTGCTGGAAGGGGTTCATCGTCCCCGGGTCGACGTTCAGGTAAGGATCGAGCTTCTGCATCACGACGCGCAGGCCGCGGGCCTTGAGCAGCATGCCGAGGCTGGAGGCCGTCAGGCCCTTGCCGAGCGAGGAGGCGACACCCCCGGTGACGAAGATGTGCTTGGTCGTCGTGGAATTGGGCATGGCCAAGAGGGGGCTCCCGTGGTCGCGATCTGGAAGTGCGGTTCGGGGGTCAGACGCCCACCGGTCCACGGGCTACCAGCGTATCAGCGCCGCGAGGCGATGGCTTCCGGCCACGCTCCGCACACGCGCCGACACGGAGGCGATCATCATTACCGGTCTCTCACCCGTTGCTCACTCGTTCGGCGTACCTGCCTTGCCCGGAGCGGCACACAGATCATCTGCGTGCGTCGTATCCTGCTCGGACACTCGCTGCCGAGCCCGCCGGCCCAACGGCACCACCCCCCGCCCGTAAGCACCGGAACAACGTGAGCTCGTCAGTTCGTTGAGCAACAATTGGCGCTTTGCGTCGCAGCTGAGTGAACTGTTTTGCTTCATGACTCAACGACGCATTGCAGGACTGCTGAAAACCCCCCTTGACCGCACTAGCGACAGCCCCCTCGTGGGGTGACGTGGCCGTTCGACTGGAGTTGCACGTGGCCGGGCGCATCGAAGATTACGCACTCATCGGAGACATGCAGACCGCTGCCCTGGTCTGCCGGGACGGGACGGTCGACTGGCTGTGCCTGCCCCGCTTCGACTCGCACGCCATCTTCGCCGGCCTGCTCGGCACCGAGGAGCACGGCTTCTGGCGGCTCGGCCCCGCGTACGCCTCCGACCAGCAGCCGCCCACCGCCGCCCGGCGCAGCTACCGCGGTGACTCGCTGGTCCTGGAATCCGAGTGGGACACCCAGCGGGGCACGGTCCGGGTGACCGATTTCATGCCGCCGCGTGACGGCGCCCCGCAGCTGATCCGGATCGTGGAGGGCGTCTCGGGCCGTGTGCCGATGCGCTCGGCGCTCAGGATGCGGTTCTCCTACGGCCGGGTGGTGCCGTGGGTGCACAAGCACGACGGGCGCACGGTGGCCGTGGCGGGCCCCGACTCCGTGTGGTTCGACACATCCGCCGAGACCTACGGCAAGTCTCTGACGACGTACGCGGATTTCACGGTCGCCCCGGGTGACCGGATCGCGTTCACGATCTCCTGGCAGCCCTCGCACAAGGAGCCGCCGCCGCTGCCCGAGCCGGAGCAGTCGCTGGAGGCGACGGAGGACTTCTGGCGCGAGTGGGTCGATCACTGTACGTACCACGGCCCCTACCGCGAGGCCGTGATCCGCTCGCTGATCACGCTGAAGGCCCTGACGTACGCCCCGACCGGCGGCATCGTCGCCGCGCCCACCACCTCCCTGCCGGAGGACATCGGCGGCGTCCGCAACTGGGACTACCGCTACACCTGGCTGCGCGACGCGGCCATCACCCTGTCCTCGCTGCTGCGCACCGGCTACCGCGAGGAGGCCCGCGCCTGGCGCGAGTGGCTGCTCAGGGCGGTCGCGGGCGACCCGGAGAACCTGCAGATCATGTACGGCATCGCCGGCGAGCGCGAGCTGGGCGAGGCGGAGCTGGACTGGCTGCCGGGCTACGAGAACTCCGCCCCGGTCCGGGTCGGCAACGGCGCGGCCCACCAGCTCCAGCTGGACGTGTACGGCGAGGTCACCGAGGCCCTGCACCTGGCCCATATGACGGGCCTCGCGCGCAACGACTACGCCTCGCTGCTCCAGCTGAAGCTGATCCGCTACCTGGAGGGCCACTGGCAGGAGCCGGACGAGGGCATCTGGGAGGTGCGCGGCCCGCGCCGCCACTTCGTGCACTCCAAGGTGATGGCCTGGGTCGCCGTCGACCGCACGATCAAGCTGATCGAGTCCGGTGACGCCGACGGCCCGCTGGAGCGCTGGAAGGAACTGCGCGACGACATCCACCGGGACGTGTGCGAGAAGGGTTACGACAAGGAGCGCAACACCTTCACGCAGTCGTACGGCTCGAAGGAGCTGGACGCCTCGCTGCTGCTGATCCCGCAGATGGGCTTCCTGCCGCCGGACGACAAGCGCGTCATCGGCACCATCGAGGCGATCCAGCGGGAGCTGTCCACGCCGGACGGCTTCATCCTGCGCTACCCGACGGAGGGCGACAACGCGGGCGTCGACGGGCTGCCCGGCGACGAGGGCGCGTTCCTCGCCTGCTCGTTCTGGATGGCCGACGACCTGGCGATGATCGGCCGCGTGGACGAGGCCCGCAAGCTGTTCGAGAAGCTCCTCGCCCTGCGCAACGACCTCGGCCTGCTGGCCGAGGAGTGGGACCCGCACCTCCAGCGCCAGGTGGGCAACTTCCCGCAGGCGTTCAGCCACGTCCCGCTGATCGACACGGCCCTGCGCCTGACGGCTTCGGGCGCCTACGGCGGCTGAACGCGGTGCGTCACGCCGGCCTGAGGGCCGTGAGTGTGCGCTCCCCCGCCGGGTCGCCCGCTGTGGCCGGGACCAGGGCGATCTCGTCGAGGCCGGCCTCGGCGTAGGCGTCGATACGGGCGCGGACGGTGCCGGTGTCGCCGACGAGGGCGACCGTGCTCGCGGCCTCGGGCGGCAGGGCCCGCAGCAGGGTGTCCCGGTCGGCTCCCTTGGCGGCCAGTTCGACGACCTCGGCGAGGCCCGCCTCGACGAACATGTCGCTGTAGCCCGGCACGGCGAGATAGCCGACGACGCTGCGCAGGACCTGTGTGAGCGATTCCGGCTCCGGGTCCACGGCGGCGGGCAGCCAGGCGGCCAGACGGGGCGGTGTACGGCCCGCCCGCTCGGCGGCCGCGAGCATGCGCGCCCGCAGGACGCGGACCTGTTCCGGCGAGACGATGTCGAGCAGCATCCGGTCGGCGTGCGCGACGGCGGTGCCGATCGCGCGCTCGCCGAACGCCGCGACGGTGACCTCGCCCCCGGGCGGCGGCAGCCGGCGCGGGAAACCGCTGCCGGGCACGATCGGATCGCCCGGCACGCTGTCCCACAGTG
>NZ_JBSHKH010000225.1:0-6417 GCF_053643595.1 Streptomyces sp. NPDC055506
GGTGCGGCCCCATCGCTCACTGCATCAGCGAGCGCGACACTCAGGCCGCGACGACCTCGATGCTGACCTTGGCGTCAACCTCGGGGTGCAGACGCACGGACGACTGGTGAGCGCCCAGCGACTTGATCGGCGAACCGATCTCGATGCGGCGCTTGTCGACCTCGGGGCCACCGGCAGCCTTGATCGCCGAGGCGATGTCGGCCGGGGTGACGGAACCGAAGAGGCGACCGGCGTCGCCGGCACGGACGGCCAGGCGGACCTTGACGCCCTCGAGCTGGGCCTTCACCTGGTTGGCCTGCTCGATGGTCTGGATCTCGTGGATCTTGCGAGCACGACGGATCTGCTCGACGTCCTTCTCGCCGCCCTTGGTCCAGCGGATAGCGAACTTCCGCGGGATCAGGTAGTTGCGAGCGTAACCGTCCTTGACGTCGACGACGTCGCCCGCGGCGCCGAGGCCGGAGACCTCGTGGGTGAGGATGATCTTCATGTGTCGGTCACCCTTCCCTTATCGCGCGGTGGAGGTGTAGGGCAGCAGCGCCATCTCACGGCTGTTCTTCACGGCCGTGGCGACGTCACGCTGGTGCTGCGTGCAGTTGCCGGTCACGCGGCGGGCACGGATCTTGCCGCGGTCGGAAATGAACTTCCGCAGCATGTTCGTGTCCTTGTAGTCCACGTACGTGACCTTGTCCTTGCAGAATGCGCAGACCTTCTTCTTCGGCTTGCGCACAGGCGGCTTCGCCATGGTGATTCTCCTGTGTGATCAAGAAGTTTGGGTGCGAACCCGCCCTAGAAGGGGGGCTCGTCCGAGTAGCCGCCGCCGCCGCCGGAGTTTCCACCCCAGCCGCCGCCACCGCCCTGGTTGCCACCGGCGGGAGCGCCGGTCGCCCACGGGTCGTCAGCGGGAGCGCCGCCGCCCTGCTGGCCGCCACCGGGGCCGCCGCCCCAGCCGCCGCCACCCTGGCCGCCACCGCCACCGCTGCCGCCGCCGTAGCCGCCCTGGCCACCGCGGCCGGTGGTCTTGGTGACCTTGGCCGTGGCGTTGCGCAGGCTGGCGCCGACTTCCTCGACGTCCAGCTCGTAGACCGTGCGCTTGACGCCCTCGCGGTCCTCGTAGGACCGCTGCTTCAGCCGGCCCTGCACGATGACGCGCATGCCTCGCTGGAGCGACTCGGCGACGTTCTCCGCCGCCTGACGCCAGACCGAGCAGGTCAGGAAGAGGCTCTCGCCGTCCTTCCACTCGTTCGTCTGGCGGTCGAAGGTGCGGGGAGTGGACGCGACACGGAACTTCGCGACGGCCGCACCGGAGGGGGTGAAGCGCAGCTCGGGGTCGTCGACAAGATTGCCGACCACCGTGATGACGGTCTCGCCTGCCATGGGGAACCTCTCGGCGGGTTTGCTGCTGGCTGCTTGTGCTGCTACTCGAATCCCGGGATCAGCTGAGCGGGAGAGCTCAGTGGGTCTCGGGGCGGAGGACCTTGGTCCGGAGGACCGACTCGTTCAGGTTCATCTGGCGGTCGAGCTCCTTGACGACCGCAGGCTCGGCCTGCAGGTCGATGACCGAGTAGATGCCCTCGGGCTTCTTCTTGATCTCGTACGCGAGACGACGACGGCCCCAGGTGTCGACCTTCTCGACCTTTCCGCCGCCGTCACGGACGACAGAGAGGAAGTTCTCGATCAACGGAGAGACAGCGCGCTCCTCGACCTCGGGGTCGAGGATGACCATCACCTCGTAGTGACGCATGTGGAACCCACCTCCTTTGGACTCAGCGGCCACGGTCGATCCGTGGCAGGAGGGTTGTGATGCGTATCCGACGGTATCGGCCACCACTGACAGTCGGGGGTTCTGTCGAGAACCCTCTGTCGTGACATGGGCAGACACCGGTACGGACGGTACAGAGTACCCGCACAGCGGCTTGCGGTTGAAATCCGGCCGTGAGGGCAGCCAATCTGTACACATCGGGTGTGTATGGCGCTACGATGCGCCGACTTTCGCAGGAGGTGCCCTATGGCACAGGCATTGCGACCCAACACCGCCGGCGGCCTGTTCGCCACGGACGGCAAGCCCCACCCCCTCCAGGACACCCTGCTCGCGGTGACCCTGGTGCTGGGCATCACGTCGTTCGTCACGGCACTCGTCGACGATGACCTGCACCTGCTCAGCTCCTGGACCGGCCTGGTGGGGATTCTCATCGGTGCGTACGGCCAGTGGATCTCGGAGACGACCCGTGAGCGCTTCGGCCTGATTCTGGGCCTGGGAGCCTCGGCTGTCGGATTCTTCCTGGGCATGGCGCACGGCGGGTTGTTCGGCGGGCTCATCGACTGACGCCAGGCGCACCCCACCTGAACATCGTGTGACGCCCCGGCCGCCCACGGGCCGGGGCGAAGGTTCCGTACGCCCAACCGGCGCGCTCCCAAGGCGCAGTAGGCTTCGCGCGAGAGCCGGAGCCCCTGAACCCATGGGGACACACCAGCCCGAGGAGCGCCCCGAAATGAGCCTGACCCTGAGGACCATCAGCCGCGAGCAGCATCTGGCCTACATCCAGAGCCTGCCGTCGGCGAGCCACATGCAGGTCCCGGCCTGGGCTGACGTCAAGGCGGAGTGGCGCTCCGAGCACCTCGGGTGGTTCGACGACAGGACCGGCGAGCTCGTCGGTGCCGGCCTGGTCCTCTACCGGCAGCTCCCCAAGATCAAGCGCTACCTCGCCTACCTGCCCGAGGGCCCGGTCATCAACTGGTTCTCGCCGAATCTGCAGGAATGGATCGAGCCGATGCTGGCTCACCTGAAGCAGCAGGGCGCCTTCTCCGTGAAGATGGGCCCGCCGGTGATCATCCGGCGCTGGGAGGCCGCCTCCATCAAGCAGGGCATCCAGAACCCCGACGTGAAGCGGCTGCGCGACATCGAGGCCGACCACATCGAGCCGCGTGCCTTCGAGGTCGCGGACAAGCTGCGCCGCATGGGCTGGCAGCAGGGCGAGGACGGCGGCGCCGGCTTCGGCGACGTCCAGCCCCGGTACGTCTACCAGGTGCCGCTGGCCAACCGCTCCCTGGAAGAGGTCCACAAGAACTTCAACCAGCTGTGGCGCCGCAACATCAAGAAGGCCGAGAAGGCCGGCGTCGAGGTCGTCCAGGGCGGCTACCAGGACCTCGAGGAGTGGCAGCGGCTGTACGAGATCACGGCCGTGCGCGACCACTTCCGGCCGCGGCCGCTGTCGTACTTCCAGCGCATGTGGACGGCCCTCAACACCGAGGACCCCAACCGCATGCGGCTGTACTTCGCCCGGCACAACGGCGTGAACCTGTCCGCCGCCACGATGCTGATCGTCGGCGGGCACGTCTGGTACTCCTACGGCGCCTCCGACAACATCGGCCGTGAGGTCCGGCCCTCGAACGCGATGCAGTGGCGGATGCTGCGCGACGCCTACGCGCTCGGCGCCACCGTCTACGACCTGCGCGGCATCTCCGACTCGCTGGACGAGACCGACCACCTCTTCGGCCTGATCCAGTTCAAGGTGGGTACGGGCGGCCAGGCGGCCGAATATCTCGGCGAGTGGGACTTCCCGCTGAACAAGCTGCTGCACAAGGCGCTCGACATCTACATGTCGCGCCGCTGACCGACACACCGCAACCGACCCACGTCAACCACGGAGAAAGGTTCCAGGTCCGGCCATGGCGCTCACGCTCTACGTCGACACCGCGCGCTGGCGTGCGCACCACAAGCACGTGCAGGATCAGTTCCCTGGGCTCGTCCCGGTCTGCAAGGGCAACGGCTACGGCTTCGGGCACGAGCGGCTGGCGGAGGAGGCCACCCGGCTGGGCTCGGACATCCTCGCCGTCGGCACGACGTACGAGGCCGCGCGCATCAAGGACTTCTTCGGCGGCGACCTGCTGGTGCTGACGCCGTACCGGCGTGGCGAGGAGCCGGTGCCGCTGCCGGACCGGGTCATCCGCTCGGTCTCGTCGATAGACGGCGTGTACGGCCTGGTCGGTGCCCGGGTGGTGATCGAGGTGATGTCCTCGATGAAGCGGCACGGCATCAGCGAGCAGGACCTCGCCCAGCTGCACGCCGCCATCGAGAACGTCCGCCTGGAGGGCTTCGCCATCCACCTGCCCCTGGACCGCACCGACGGCTCGGACGCGGTCGAGGAGGTCATCGGCTGGATGGACCGGCTGCGCGCGACCCGGCTGCCCCTGCACACCATGTTCGTCAGCCACCTCAAGGCCGATGAACTCGCCCGTCTTCAGCAGCAGTTCCCGCAGACCCGGTTCCGTGCCCGCATCGGCACGCGGCTGTGGCTGGGGGACCACGAGGCCACCGAGTACCGCGGCGCGGTCCTGGACGTCACGCGTGTCGCCAAGGGCGAGCGCTTCGGCTACCGGCAGCAGAAAGCGGCCTCCGACGGCTTCCTCGTGGTCGTGGCGGGCGGTACGTCGCACGGAGTGGGCCTGGAGGCCCCCAAGGCGCTGCACGGCGTCATGCCGCGCGCCAAGGGTGTCGCCCGCGCCGGCCTCGCGACGGTCAACCGGAACCTTTCTCCGTTCGTCTGGGGCGGCAAGCAACGCTGGTTCGCCGAGCCGCCGCACATGCAGGTCTCGATCCTGTTCGTGCCCTCGGACGCGCCGGAGCCGAAGGTCGGTGAGGAGCTGGTGGCCCATCTGCGGCACACCACCACGCAGTTCGACCGGATCATGGACCGCTGACCGGCACGGTGCGCTGAGGCCGCACAGCTCAGCAAGAAGGCCGTACACGGTTTCCCGTGTACGGCCCTTCGCTGTACGGCCTTCCGCTGTACGGCTCTTCGCGTCGTTCGCTCAGAGCGAACTGCCGGTCGCGTCCCGTTTGCCCCACTGGACCTGCGCCCCGTCGAACCGAGCGGTGGTCGTGTGCCGCGAGGGACGGGCCGCCGGGCCGAGGACGAAGACGTCCTCGGCGCCGTCGAGCACTCCGCCCGAGGGATCGTCGTCGCCGGACCGGCGCACCGGATCCCGATCCGGCATGAGGATGTCGCGCACGATCATGGCGCACAGGTACAGCGTCCCCAGCAGATGCAGGCCGATGGCCCAGTGGTAGCCGTCGGCCGGCAGGCCCTTGTGGGCCTCTCCGCTGGTTGTGTACGCGAGGTACAGCCAGATTCCCAGGAAGTACGCCACCTCGCAGGCCTGCCAGATCAGGAAGTCCCGCCACTTCGGCCTGGCGAGCGCCGCCAGGGGAACCAGCCACAGGACGTACTGCGGCGAGTAGACCTTGTTGGTGAGGATGAACGCCGCGACGATCAGGAAAGCGAGCTGGGCGAACCGCGGGCGGCGCGGGGCGGTCAGGGCGAGCGCCGCGACACCCGCGCAGCACACCAGCATCAGCAGCGTGGCGAGCGTGTTGACGGTGTCGGTGCTGAGTGGGTCGTCCGAGTTCTGGGCCATGATCAGCCAGAAGGAGCCGAAGTCGACGCCCCGCTCCTGGCTGAACGTGTAGAACTTCGACCAGCCCTCGAACGCGAAGAGCATCACCGGCCCGTTCACGACGACCCAGGCGACGATCGCACCGCCCAGAGCCGTCCCGAACGCACGCCATCTGCCCGCGCGCCAGCACAGCACCATCAGCGGCCCGAGGATCAGGAAGGGATAGAGCTTGGCGGCCGTGGCGAGCCCCAGCAGGACGCCGAAAGCGAGGGGGCGGCCGCGTGACCACATCAACATCGCCGCGGCCGTCAGAGCGACCGCCAGCAGATCCCAGTTGATGGTCGCCGTCAGCGCGAAGGCAGGTGCCAGGGCCACCAGCAGACCGTCCCAGGGTCGCCGGGCATGGGCACGGGTCACGCAGACGGCGATGACCGACGCGCACACCATGAGCATCCCGGCGTTGACCATCCAGTACCACTGCTCCTGGTACTGGATGGTGCCGCTGCCGGGCGTGAGCCAGGCGGCGACCTCCATGAAGACACCGGTCAGCACCGGGTACTCCAGGTACTGCATATCGCCGGGGAGCCGGTCGAAGTACGGCACGAGTCCGTCGGCGAAGCCTCGCCCCTGGTAGAGGTGCGGGATGTCCGAGTAGCACGCGTGCGTGTACTGGGAGCTGGCACCGAAGAACCAGGCTCCGTTGAAGCAGGGCGCCTTCTGGACCAGGCCGAGGGCGAACATGCCGATCGCCACCAGCGCGATCACCCGCACGGGAGTCCACCGGGACGCCCCGATCAGGGCACGCCGCCCCAGCAGGCCGCCGATCAGTTCGCTGCCGGCCGCGGCGACCTCGTCCTCCTTGGTCGGCCGCACCCGGTCCGGCTCGTGGACGCTCGATTGCGTCGATTCTGCACTGGGCATGCCGCACATCCTGCCGTACGTGTCTATCAATACGCCGAGGGCCGCCGTACCCGAGTGGGTACGGCGGCCCATGTTTCACGTGAAACAGCTTCGCGTTTCACG
>NZ_JBSHKH010000226.1:0-6300 GCF_053643595.1 Streptomyces sp. NPDC055506
TTTTCGATCCGGCCCACCACGGCATGGACACTCGGGCCTGGCTGCGGAAGCTCTCGGACATGGCCACGGACCGTCTCCGCCAGAACAAGCGCTCCTACGTCCCGCCGCCGGTGAAGCCGGTACAGGACGCAGATCTGTGCGGGGAGATCGTGGGGGAGATCCGCCGGCAGTCCGCGGAACTGACCGCGGCCTGTGCACTGCCAGACCTCGTTCCGGCGCTGGAACAGGTGGTCACCCTGGCTGACGCCGACGTCGGTTTCCGGCTCTTCCTCCGGGCCCTGAAGGCGTGTTCCGTGCGCGTCCCGAAGGAGGCGTACGACCGTTTCCTCGGGCTCGGCGAGCGGCTCGGGTACCCGGTCGCGGTGGTCCGTGACGGCCTCGACGTCGACTGGCCGCCCATCGACACGGCGCGTCGTGACACGTCGTGGGACTTCGGCCTGTCCCATCTCGCCGGGAACGCACACCAGGACTGGCGTGCCGACACGGCCCGGAGAGAGATCCTTCGAGTGGCCGATGCCGACGAGCCCAGGCAGTCCCCGGGCACGGCGGCGGCCCTGCTTCTGGAGGACGCGTTGCGCCTGTTGCGCTCCCCGCTGTCCGACGCCACGATCACCTCGCTGTGGGTCGCCGTCTCTGACGCGGCCCTGCGCATGGACGGACGCGACTGGTTGCGACTTGTGGAGGACGTGTGCGTGGAGCGGCTGCGGGAGGTCGCTCCCGCGTACACGATCGTGGCAACGCCCGCACGTACGGAATCGGCTGACACGGTGCTGAGGGAGCTACGGGAGACGGCGCCCACGGTGGTGGGCAAGGCCGTCAGCCCGCACTGGCAGCCGCTCCCGGCCGCAGAGGCCATGGCCGCGCTGGGAGAGGTTGTCCTCAGGGTTGATCCCGATCTCGGATTCCGGCTGTTTCTCCGGGTTCTACGTGTGCTGGCCGTACCGGTTGCTCGGGAGCAGTTCGAGCGGTTCGAAGCGATCGCTGAGCGGTTCGCGTACGGGAAACATCACGTCGGCGAGATCGAGCAACTCGTTCAGTGGGAGACTTGATCCGACCTGCTGTGCGCCGTGGCTGTGGTCAGCCCGTCGAGCAGGAGCGCTGTGAGACTCCGCGCCCACGTCGCGTCGACGGGCTCGGTGCTCACCAGGGCCCGGTGGACCACCGCGCCCGCGATCACGTCGAAGATCAGGTCCACCGCCCGGGCCGACTCCGACGGGTCCGTCTCCGGCGGTAGCTCGCCGCGGGCCTGTGCTCTGGTTCGGCCCTCCACGACCAGGCGTTTCTGCCGGTCCACGATCGACTCACGGATGCGGGCGCGCAGCGCCTCGTCCCGTGTCGACTCCGCGACCACTGCCATCAGACCGCTCTTCGCCTCCGGCCGGGCCAGGATCGTGGCGAACTGGAGGACGACGCCCTCGATGTCGGCGGCCAGCGAGCCGCTGTCCGGCAGCTCCAGCTCGTCGAAGAGCTCCGCCACCGCGTCGACGACCAGCTCGTTCTTGCCCGCCCAGCGGCGATAGAGGGTTGTCTTCGCAACCCCGGCGCGGGTCGCGACGTCTCCCAGGGTGAGTTTGGACCAGCCCAGTTCGACCAGTGCCTCCCGCGTCGCGGCCAGGATCGCGGCGTCGGCCGCGGCGCTGCGCGGGCGCCCCGTGCGGCTGGCTGGGCTGCGACTCTGCATGCCATGACCATAACGGGCGGTTCCTGTGTGGCCGTGAGGGAGATCACCGGGGGGTGGTGGTCCGCCGGTCCGGCGTGGCGTTACGCTACGTCTCGTAGCGAAAGCCCGTGAAGGACGTACGCGGGCTTCGGCGGCACGGCGTGGGGTGGGGACCCGGCGCCGAACGGGACCCGACCAGCCCGGCTTTCACACCGTTTTTCACACACGCGCGCAGTACGGGGGAGGATAGACGCATGCAGCCACGGAACATGTCCATGAGCGGAGTCGTCGACCTCGCCGCGGTGAAGGCGGCCCAGGAGGCCAAGGCGAAGGCGGAGCAGGCGCGTGCCCAAGCCGCCCGGGAGGGTGGGGCGGGGGCGATCTCCCCGGCCGACCTCGTCATCGACGTCGATGAGGCGGGCTTCGAGACCGAAGTCCTGCAGCGGTCCGCCGAAGTGCCCGTCGTCATCGACTTCTGGGCCGAGTGGTGTCAGCCCTGCAAGCAGCTGAGCCCGGTCCTGGAGCGGCTGGCCGTCGAGTACAACGGCCGGTTCCTGCTCGCCAAGATCGATGTCGACGCCAACCAGATGCTGATGCAGCAGTTCGGCATCCAGGGGATCCCCGCGGTGTTCGCGGTCGTCGCGGGGCAGGCGCTGCCGCTCTTCCAGGGGGCCGCGGGCGAGGAGCAGATCCGGGGAACCCTGGACCAGCTGGTGCAGGTCGCCGAGCAGCGCTTCGGCCTGACCGGCCTCGCCGTCGACCCCGACGCCGAGGCGGGCGGCGCCCCGGCGGCTCCCGAGCGTCCGGCCGGTCCCTACGACGCGCTCCTCGAGGCCGCCGTACAGGCGCTGGACTCGGGTGATCTGAGCGGTGCCATCCAGGCCTACAAGAACGTACTGAACGAGGACCCGGGCAACGAGGAGGCCAAACTCGGTCTCGCCCAGGCCGAGTTGCTCCAGCGCGTACAGGGCGTCGACCCGCAGCAGGTGCGCAAGGACGCGGCCGACAAGCCGGCCGATGTGCAGGCGCAGATCGCCGCCGCCGACCTGGATCTGGTGGGCGGCCATGTCGAGGACGCTTTCGGCCGTCTGATCGAGACCGTGCAGCGCACGGTGGGTGACGACCGGGACACCCTGCGGATGCGACTGCTGGAGCTGTTCGAGGTGGTCGGGCCGGAGGATCCGCGGGTGATCGCGGCGCGCAGGGCCCTGGCACGCGCCCTGTTCTGACCAGTCGTTAAACACGCGGGCTTGTGGTGCCCACGTGAAAGATTTGCCCACAGAGCGTCACTGCGGCCGCGCTTTACCAAAACTTGGTAATCGCGGCCGCTGTTACTGCGAGTAAGTCGCGGGCGTTGATCTGTCGGATTCTGTCCATCGATCAACAGCTTTGTACTGCCGGTGGGGACCACCCTGCGTCGTCGGCCGAGACCGATGGGTCGTTGTTCGGTTATACGGCCGTTACTAGCCAGTAACGAACCCCCTTGTGCGGGCGGCGAGAATGCACCACGATCGGCCACGCTCGGTCCATTCCCGTACCCCGGCAGCCGGTTGGGTCGCGGGACGTCCTGGGTCCCCACCGAGCAGAGCCGGCGGCAGTGGCGCCGGCTCTTGGACAGGGGGGTCTTCGCCCACTCGGCGAAGCCTGTCCAGCAGGGTTGTGCGTGATGCGTGTCAGGCGCGACCAGTGGTTGTCGCTCGGGGGTGATCGCCGGTGATTCGGGCGCGAGTTGCGCCGCCGAGTGCAGGCGCTCTCCTTCCCGAGGACGTAGCACTTCTCCCATCCCTGCCCGGCTGAGCCGCCATTCGGGGCGAGCCCGGACAGGAGATGTACGTCCGAGAAGGAGGAAATATGGAGTCCCAGGTGCGTGGCGGGACCAGATGGAAGCGGTTCGCTGTGGTCATGGTGCCCAGCGTCGCCGCTGCGGCATGTGTGGGTGTCGGTCTCGCACAGGGTGCGCTGGCCGCGTCGTTCAGCGTCTCCGGCCAGCAGTTCAAGGTGAAGGCCGCTCACCTGCACGGTGAGGGTTTCGCTCAGTACGGCGGCATCGACAACGTCTACACCTCGCCCAAGGGTGACGAGAAGAAGAAGGTCCCCGTCGCGATCTCGTCGTTCGACACGGCGAAGATCACCAAGATGTGCCAGTCGGTCGCGACGCCGATCCCTGGCATAGGCACGATCTATCTCCGTCTTGAGGCGGGGAACAACCCCGACAAGCCGGTCACGGCCGAGAACCTCTACATCGACGTCGCCCAGCTCGACGCCGACGCGGAGTTCAAGGACATCGACATCGGCGTCGCGGTCAAGGACAAGACCCGTGGCCCCGACGTGAAGCAGGGCGAGAGCGTGCTGCCGGGCGGCTTCGCCCAGCAGGCGAAGTCGGCCGACCTCACCGGCGTCGAGCAGACGGCGTGGGCGACCACGGCGGGCACGTTCAAGCTCAGCGGCCTGTCGATGAAGCTCGGCACGGACAAGAAGATGGAGTGCTTCTGACAGCCTCCGTCCTGCGGGCACCCGGGGACGGCTGAGACGTCCCCTCCGAGGGGCGGAGCGGCGACAGCTTCTCCGCCCCCCGGGCCCGGCCCCGCGCCGGGCCACCACACAGACTTAGACTTTCCGGCTTCCACGCCTGCGGCCGAGCCGGTACGTACCTTCATCGGACCGAGGGAGCTGTTTTCCATGAGTGCCGAGACTCCGGTCCAGAGCGCCGGGACTTTCGCCCGGCTGCGTCGGCGATTCCGTGACTGGCGGGGCACCCGGCCGTTCTGGGCAGGCCTGTTCACCATCCTCGGCGGGGTGCCGATCGCCTACTTCCCCTACGCCACCCTCAAGTTGGGCACCATGTCGCTCACCATGGCGACCACCGCGGGTGCCGGCTCCCTCATCATCGGGGTCCTGCTGATCACCCTGGGACTGACCATGTGGTTCCAGCAGGCGACGCGGGTCTTCGCCGGTGTCGCCGCGATCATCCTCGCCCTGGTGTCGCTGGTGGTCTCCAACATCGGCGGCTTCCTCATCGGCTTCCTGCTGGCGATGCTCGGCGGCGCTCTCGCCGTCGCCTGGGTGCCGGGCAAGTCGGAGGACACGGGGAAGGGGCCTCGGGCGGCCGGTCAGGGACCGACGGGAGAAGGAGCCGTGGAGCCCTCTGCCGAGAGCCCGGCCGGTGAGACGGGCGGGACGCACCCTCCGTTCGGGACCGGCGACGGCGGCCCAGCGGACGGCGTCCGGTCCGAGGCCCACAACGGGGGGTACCGTGTCGGCTGACCACCGCGACGGTTCTCCCGCCGCCCAGGCGAAAGCGAGAACGGGGCCACGTCACGCGGCTCCCAAGAAGCCGCTCTTCACCCGGTTCCAGATGCCGGCCGGCAAGGCGATAGCCATGGCGGCGATGCCCACCGCCGTCCTCATGGGCATGGGATTCACCCCGACGCTCGCCCTCGCCGACGAGCAGCCGTCGACCTCCAACAGCCTGAAGGCCGACGAGTACAAGGACTGTCTCGCGGCGCTGGAGGCTGACAAGGACGGCGCCTCCCCGTCGCCCTCGGCGAGTGAGAGCGAGGCCGCGGGCGACGAGGACAAGGGCACGGCCGAGCCGACTCCCTCGGCCTCGGCCGGCTCGGACGCGGGTGGGGACAAGGACAGCTCGTCCTCTTCGTCGGATTCAGGTTCCGACGACGAGGGCGACAAGACCGAGCCCACCCCGACCCCTTCGGCATCCGAGGGCACGTCGGGCGACGAAGACGAGGCGACGCCCAGCCCGTCCCCGTCCGAGAGCGGCGGCAACGTCCTCGAGGACATCGGCGACGCGATCGGCGGCATCCTCACGGGCGGCAAGTCCACCGAGAGCCCGAGCCCCACGCCCTCCGCGTCCGCCTCGCCGTCCGGCGACACGAGCACGGCCGAGGAGACCGAGAAGTCCTCGGACGCGGCCAAGGACGACGCGTCCGACACCGTCGAGAAGACGACCGACACGGTCGAGGACACCGTCAAGGACACGACGGACGCGGCGTCGAAGGCGGCCAAGGACACGACCGACGCCGTCGAGAAGGCGGCCGAGAAGGCCGAGGACGCGGCAGGGAAGGCCACCGCCTCCCCCAGCCCGTCCGCGAGCCCCTCCGTGGACCCCGAGGACTGCCCGGCCGCCACGGACGCCGAGGGCGGCGTGGACAACGAGCTCCTCGTCCCCGACGAGCCCTGGCGCCTTGAGGCCAGCTCGCTGACGCTGAAGGGTGCCGACTATCAGGGCATCGTCCAGGTGAAGACCGCGAGCGGCGCCACCAAGAAGGTCCTGAAGTACGTCATCAACGACGGGACCGACATCGGCGACCTGCACCAGCTCGTCTCGGACAAGCAGTCCGGCAAGACCCACCACGTCCAGGCGGCGAAGGGGTCGACGTCCACGATCACCGACGGCAAGACGGTGATGTACACGGAGAGCATCTCCGGCAACCTGCTCGGCCTGATCCCGGTCACCTTCGACCCGGAGCACCCGCCGCCGCTGAACATCCCGCTGATCTACTTCACCAACGTGAAGGTCGTCCAGGCAGGCCAGTTCGGTGGCACGCTGACCGTGCCTGGGCTGCACCAGTACGTGACCGACTGATCCGGACTTCTCCGGGAGCCGCGAAAGGACTGTGCCT
>NZ_JBSHKH010000227.1:0-6273 GCF_053643595.1 Streptomyces sp. NPDC055506
GCTACCTGACCGGGGCTCCTAGCGCTCCCGCGTCGGGGGAGCCGGCAGCCGGGCGCCCTCCTTGGCCAGCGGGACCGCCTTGCCGTCCGAGCCCACGACCGCACGGTCACCCAGCGGCTCGTCCAGCTGCACGGTCTTCTGGAACTGCTTCGCGATCATGATGCAGACCTTGTCCGGCCACGCGGTCGAGGTCACCTCGACCGTCACCTCGTCGCCCTTCTCGCTCGCCTTCACGTCGTAGTCGGCGCACACCCCGCCCGTGAAGGACACGGTCAGTTCCGACCCCTCGGCCCGGTAGCCGTCCACCTCTACGTTGCGCGGCCCGGGCGTCGACGTCGGCTTGTCACTCGGCTCGCTCGGCGTAGCGGAGGTCAGATACTTCGGGTCGACCGCCGGGTACGTCACCGTGAACGGGTCCTTCGCACCCGGCGCCGTCACCTCGAACAGCCAGGACGGCACCAGCGCCTGGCGGCCGTCCACGAAGTGCGAGGCCAGTCCGAACACCGCGTTCTCGACCGTGACCGAGTCCTGCTCCGGAGCGCCGCTCGCCGGCGATCCGCAGGGCTGCTCCAGCCGGTCCTTCAGCGGCACGGCACTGGCGCAGCCGCCGATGCCCATCCGGTGGTCGGTCTTCGGCCGGGTCTCCATCAGCTCCAGCGCCTTCTTGGCGCTGACCACGGGGTACGTGTCCCCCTTCACCGGCGCCTTCAGCTGACCGCTGCCGCCTACGACCTCGCCCTCGGCGCCGACCGTGACCCCGGTGTTCCAGCCGTGGGTCGGCAGCCCGCCGACCTCGGGAGCGGCGTTCACCACCCGCTGGGCGCCCATGACCTGGCTCGCGTCGAGCTTCGCGTCGTCCTGACCCAGCGCCTTCAGCACGGGCGCCGCGGCCTTCTCGGCCTCCGCCTCGCTCACCGGGGTGCCGCCGGACTGCGGAGCCGTGCAGGTGTCGGTGCCCTTGCAGTTGTCGGTGCCCGGGGCGTAGCGGTTGAACGTCCAGGCTCCCGGCGCCTGCTTGTTCACCTGGAGGTTCGGTCCCGAACCGTCCTGACCGGCCCCGACCTTCCAGGCCTCGCCCTGTGCCACCGGCGTCCCCTCGACCCCGAGGGCCTTCGCCAGCCGGGCCACGTCCTCCTTGGTCACCTCGCCCCGCGCCCGGTACACCGGGGCTTCGCCGGGGCCGTCCGGCAGCGTGCCGCCGAGCTTGTAGGTGGCGCCGTAGGGGTTGGGCTCGCCGGGCGCGATGCCGTTGCCCTCGCCGGAGGTCGATTCCGAGTACCCGTCGAGCGCGAGCGGCGGGGGAGTGTCGTCCCCACCGGGGGCGCCGGACGTCTGTCCGCCGCCCGACCCGCCGGACACGTTGGTGGCGAGCCAGGCTCCGCCCCCGCCGATCAACAGCACGGCTGCCGCGGCGACGGCGATGATCGCGGGCGTCCGGGGCCGCCCGCCGCCCGGGTGGGCCAGTTCCTCCTGGTCGCGGGGCAGATCGTTGTCCGGCACCTCGGTGGCTGCCGCGTCTGCCGCGCCTGCCGCCCGGTCCGGGGCCGAGTCGGCTTCGTCGACGCCGGTGCTCTCGGTGCCGGCCTCGGGTTCCGGTGCGGCTGCCGCTGCCGCTGCCGCTGCCGCTGCCTTCGCCGTGTCGTCGGCCGAGGCTTCAGGGGCCGGGTCGGCCTCAGCGGCCTGCTCCGTCTCGGCGACCTCGGGCGTGTCGGCCTCACGGGACTCGGCGCCCGGAGCCTCGGAATCCTGGCCGGCTTCGGCGTCGGCGCCCTCGCCGGACTCCGCCTCGTTCTGGGCGTCCGCCGAGCCCCCGTCCTCGGCGGAAGCCGAACCCGCCTCCGTCTCGTCCTGCGCGTCCGCCGAACCCCGTTCACCGTCGGAGACGCCCCCGATGTCCCGGGCAGGGTCGGCGGCGGCTCCTGCGCCGCCCGCTTCCCTGGCGTCGTCGTCGTGGTCGGGTCGCTCGGTGTTCACCGCATCGCTCCTTCGGCTGCACAGCCATCCCATAGGACCCGGACCGGTCACACACGGGCGGCTGGTGGGTCGTATCCCGCCTCCCCTTTACGGGGGACAGCGATGGGACGCAGCGGGGGAGCACACGGTTCCCGCAGGGGCCCGCTCAGTCCCCGTAGTCCGACATGGCGTCGAGCAGCCGGGCCGACGCCGGGGGTACGGTCACACCGTGAATCAGGGCCGGGGAGACGGGCCGGGACGCGATCCGGTCGGGAGCCGCCCAGTGGGGAGCCATCCGCGCCCCGTCACCCGGCAGCGACGCCAGATCGCCTTCGAGGTCGACCGGAACGGGTGCCTGGACCTTGAGGTTCGTCATAACGGCACCGTAGGCACGCTCGAGCTCGCGGAGAAAGATCTACTATCGGGTAGTTTCGTTGCCTTCAGAGCTGCCCCGTCCACCCGATAGCGTGAAGTGTCAAGGCCCGCCTCCCTCAGGAGAATCCACGCCGTGCGCATCGCAGTCACCGGCTCCATCGCCACCGACCACCTCATGACCTTCCCCGGCCGCTTCGCCGACCAGCTCGTCGCGGACCAGCTGCACACGGTCTCGCTGTCGTTCCTGGTCGACAAGCTCGACGTCCGCCGCGGCGGCGTCGCCGCGAACATCGCGTTCGGCATGGGACAGCTCGGCACCCGGCCGATCCTGGTCGGCGCCGCGGGCGCGGACTTCGACGAGTACCGCGCCTGGCTCGACCGGCACGGCGTCGACACCGACTCCGTCCGCATCTCCGACACGCTGCACACCGCCCGCTTCGTGTGCACGACCGACGCCGACCACAACCAGATCGGCTCCTTCTATACGGGCGCCATGAGCGAGGCCCGCCTCATCGAGCTGAAGACCGTCGCCGACCGGGTCGGCGGACTCGACCTGGTCTCCATCGGCGCGGACGACCCGGAGGCGATGCTCCGCCACACCGAGGAGTGCCGCTCCCGGTCCATCCCGTTCGCCGCCGACTTCTCCCAGCAGATCGCCCGGATGGACGGCGAGGAGATCCGCATCCTGCTGGACGGGGCGACGTACCTCTTCTCCAACGAGTACGAGAAGGGCCTCATCGAGAACAAGACCGGCTGGAGTGACGCTGAGATCCTGTCCCGGGTGGGCCACCGGGTGACCACCCTCGGCGCGCGCGGCGTCCGCATCGAGCGGGTCGGCGAGGACCCGATCGAGGTCGGCACGCCGGACGAGGAGCGCAAGGCCGACCCCACGGGCGTCGGCGACGCGTTCCGCGCGGGCTTCATGTCGGGCCTCGCCTGGGGCGTCTCCCTGGAGCGGGCCGCGCAGGTCGGCTGCATGCTGGCGACTCTCGTCATCGAGACGGTGGGTACGCAGGAGTACCAGCTGCGGCGTGGGCACTTCATGGAGCGGTTCACCAAGGCGTATGGGGATGAGGCGGCGGTGGAAGTGCAGGGGCATCTGGCCTGACCGTCGCCGAGTGCGGGTGCGTGGGGGCTGGTCGCGCAGTTCCCCGCGCCCCTGAACAGGGGCGTTCAGCTCACCCGGCGGATCGTGTACGCCGTTCCTTGGTCCGCCGGTTTCTCCCCTACGTACTCCTGGCCCCGCATCTCGCACCACGCGGGAATGTCCAGCCGCGCCGCCTCGTCATCCGACAGGACCCGCACCAGGCCGCCCACCGGCACATCGCCGATGACCTTGGCGAGCTCGATGACCGGAATCGGGCACCTCTTGCCCAGCGAGTCCACGACCAGCACGTCGGCCTCCCGCACCACCGTCTCGGAGGGCGCCCCCAGCTTCTCCCGCACCGCGGCCACCGCCCGGGGAAGCACCTCCAGGAAGCGCTCCACATCCTCCTGCGCCGCCCCCGGCGGCAGCGACACCCGCACATTCCCCTCGCTCAGCACACCCATCGCCCGCAGCACATGGCTCGGCGTCAGCGTGCTGCTCGTGCAGGACGATCCGGAGGAGACCGAGAACCCCTCCCGGTCCAGCTCGTGCAGCAGCGCCTCTCCGTCGACATAGAGACAGGAGAAGGTGACGACCCCGGGCAGCCGGTGCACCGGATCCCCGACCACCTCGACATCGGGCACCAGCCCCGGCACCCGGGCCCGGATCCGCTCCGTCAGCTCCCGCAGCCGGGCGGACTCCCCGGCCGTCTCCACCCGTACGGCCCGCAGCGAAGCCGCCGCGGCCACGATCGCCGGGATGTTCTCGAAACCGGCCGCCCGCCCCGACTCCCGCTCGTCCACCGGCCCTTGCGCCGAGAACCGCACGCCCTTGCGCACCACGAGCAGCCCGACCCCCGACGGCCCGCCCCACTTGTGCGCACTGGCCGCGAGCAACGACCAGTCCCCTTCCACCGGCCCCCACCCGAGCGACTGCGCGGCATCCACCAGCAACGGCACCCCGGCCTCCCGGCACCGCTCGGCCACCGCCGCGACGGGCTGCTCCGTCCCCACCTCGTGATTGGCCGACTGGAGACAGGCCAGCGCGGTGTCCCCGCGCAGGGCATCGCCGTACGCCGCCGGATCCACCGCCCCGCCCCGGTCGACCGGCACCTGGGTGACGGAACCGCCGCCCGCCGCGTGCACCTCGGCCGAATGGAGTACCGAAGAATGTTCGACCGCCGACACGATCAGGTGGCGCCCGGCCCGCCGCCGCCCGGCCAGCGCCCCCGCAATCCCCGCATGCACGGCACGCGTTCCGGACGAGGTGAACACCAGCTCGTCCGCCCGGCACCCCACCGCCTCGGCAGCGGCCTCCCGAGCGGCGTCCAACAGCATCCGTGCCCGTCGCCCCTCCCTGTACAGCCGCGCGGGATCCGCCCACCCCTCATCGAGAGAGGCCAGCAGAGCCTGCCGCGCAACAGAATGAAGCGGAGCACCAGAAGCAGCATCGAAGTAGGCCACACAGCAACGCTAAATCGCCGAGCAGTGGAGTGTGCCTCAGGGGCGCGGGGAACTGCGCGAACAACCACAATCAAGCCCGCACCCGCCAAACAAGCGAACACCCCACCCCACTAGGCACCCCTCCTAGAGAACCCCCGGAGGGCGTCGGCTAGGGTTTGGTCCGCATAAACATCCAAACCCCTGCCCGACGCAGGGCGGCGACCGACCAGCGAGAAGGCCAGGCCGCAGCCGACCGCGCGGGCGAGACTCTCGGGAAGGCGCTACGTGAGTCCCAACGGCTCCGACCGCTCGCCGCGGCGCCCGATGCGGCGGAAGCTGCTGCAAGGCATGACCGCGGGCCTGGTCCTGGCGACAGCCACCGGTTGCTCGTACAACTGGGAAGACTTCCCCCGCCTTGGTATGCCCACCCCGACCACGGAAGAGGCTCCGCGGATCCTCTCCCTGTGGCAGGGGTCCTGGGCGGCTGCGCTCGCCGTCGGCGTGCTGGTGTGGGGTCTGATCCTGTGGAGTGCTTTCTTCCACCGGCGCAGCCGCACCAAGGTCGAAGTTCCCCCACAGACCCGGTACAACATGCCCATCGAGGCGCTGTACACCGTGGTCCCGCTCATCATCGTCTCGGTGCTGTTCTACTTCACCGCTCGTGACGAGTCCGAGCTGCTCAGCCTCAAGAAGAAGCCCGACGTCACGGTCAACGTGGTCGGCTTCCAGTGGAGCTGGTGCTTCAACTACATCGAGCCCGTCGCGGGTTCCACCGGTGACGCCAAGACCTCCAAGGACCTGGACGCGATCCCGGACCGGTTCAAGGAAGACTTCCCGGCCAACGCCGGCGGCGCCTACGACTGCGGTACCCCCGGTACGCGGAACCCGCAGACCAACAACCCCGGTCCGACGCTCTGGCTGCCCAAGGGCAAGACGGTCCGCTTCGTGCTGACCTCGCGTGACGTCATCCACTCCTTCTGGGTGGTGCCGTTCCTGATGAAGCAGGACGTCATCCCGGGCCACACCAACGCCTTCGAGGTGACCCCCAACAAGGAGGGCACCTTCCTGGGCAAGTGCGCCGAGCTCTGCGGCGTCGACCACTCTCGGATGCTGTTCAACGTGAAGGTCGTCTCCCCCGAGCGCTACGAGCAGCACCTCAAGGACCTCGTGGACAAGCAGCAGAACGGTTACGTTCCTGCCGGCATCGCGCAGACGAGCCACGAGAAGAACCGGGAGACGAACAACCTGTGAGCATCCTCAACGAACCCCAGGGTGCCGCGGCAGCAGGGTCCCACTATGCGGACGAGTTGCCGGTCAGGCGCCAGAACCGCGGCAGTGTCGTGGTCAAGTGGCTGACGACGACGGACCACAAGACGATCGGCACGCTGTACCTGGCGACGTCGTTCGCGTTCTTCG
>NZ_JBSHKH010000228.1:0-6067 GCF_053643595.1 Streptomyces sp. NPDC055506
GGAGCGATCCAGAGGTCCCTCATGGACCCACTCTGCATCAGCCCCCGCCGCGCACGGCGTCACCGCCGCACGAGTCGCACCGACAGGCCCTCCGGCGTGTGCACGGGTACGGCCCGCAGCGTGTCGGAATCCAGCTCGACGCGGGCGAAACCGCCGCGCATCGCCGGAGCGGACAGGACCGGGACGGTCGTCCCCGCGACCGGCGGGCGCTCGGTGTCGAGCCGCAGCGACAGCACGCTGTCCCGGCCCAGCAGGACCCGCCGGCTCACCGTGAGCGCCGGGCCGTGGTTCTTGCGGAGCGGCAGCTCCAGCGTCGAGTCGCCCTCCTGGACGTAGGAGCCCCGCACCCGCAGGACCTTGTCCGCGCGGAGCGTGCCGCCCGTGACCCGGACGTCACCCTGCCCCAGGGCGTTCGGCGACACGGCGACCAGCAGCCCGTCCTCGACGACGGTCCCGCCGTGGTAGCGGTTGTGGCCGGTGAGGGTGAGCGTGCCGGTGCCGCGCTTGGTCAGCCCGCCGTCGCCCTCGATGTCGTTGCGCCAGCTGTCCGCCGCGTGGAAACCACCGGCAGCCGCGTCCAGCGTCACGGTGACGTCGCGGTCGAAGGCGCCGTACCCGTCCGCGGCGGCGAACAGGTTCAGCCGCCCCCACTGCTCGAAGCCGTCCAGCAGGACGTACCCGGAGGGCAGCGCGGTCGTCCGCAGCACCTCGCGCCGCTGGGCGGCGTCGAGGTACGGCAGCCGCGTCTCCAGCAGGACCTCCGCGCCCTTCGGCACGGTGAGCGGGTCCTTGCGGCCGCGGCGGGGCAGGACGTAGGTCAACCGGTGCTCGACCGCACGCGCGTTGGCCTGACGGTCGGCGTAGGCGTCACCGGCGTCCGCGTGCGCGTGGGCGTACAGCGTGTCCGCGGTGGTGCCGGTCCGCTGCGTGAAGTAGGCGAGGGCCTGGGCGCGGGCCGCCGCCTTGAGGTCCGCGTTCGCCGGGTCGGCCAGCGTGGCGGCCGTCAGGGCGGTGGCCATGATCCGGCCGCCGATGACGTCCACGGTGGAGTGCATACCCGACATGATCCGGGTGTGGCTCAGCTCGAACGCACGCGTCACCAGCTCCTGGAACCGCTCGGGCACCGCGTACGCGTAGGCCAGTCCGGCCAGGTGGAAGGCGTTGGTGTGGCCGCTGGGGAAACCGCCGTCCTCCTTGGGCTCCTCGGAGCGCTGCCGCAGCAGCTGCGTGGCGACGACCACCTCCGAGTCGTACACCGGGTAGCCGAGCGCGTCCTTCTTCCCGGTGTCGACGACCTCGCTGTCCTCGTTCATTCGCCACGGACGCGGGTACTGGAAGGCGAACTTGCCCGGGTTGCCCGAGGCGAACGGCCCGCGCACGGTGTCGACCAGCTTGGCCACCTTGCCGAGGTCGGAGTCGTATGAGCCCGCGCCGAGCGCGGATCCGGCCGGGGCGTCGGCGGGCACGGCGTCGTTGATCTTGCCGGCGGGCGTGCCGTCCGGGGCACTGGTGATCGACGTGACGGCCTTGGCACCCGCCTTGTACAGCTCGGCGAGCGGGCCCAGCCCGGCGATCATGGCGTAGCTCTGGTGCTGGCGGTCGTAGAGGAAGGCCTCCTTGGCCTGGGCCTCGGTGCGGGCCGTCGTGATCCGGGCGCAGTAGCGCATGTTGCCGCGCAGTACCTCGCGGTCCAGGACCCGGCCGTTGTCCCAGGCGCCGCCGGTCTTCCACACCTTCGACATGCCGCCCAGGATCCGGACGACCGCGTTGGTCTCGGGGGTCAGGTTCGTCGTGACGTTCGACTTGTAGTCGTCGACGAACGCGGCGGGCCCGGTGGCGGCCTTAGCGTCGGCGGCGGTGAGCCAAGTGGCGAACGTCGGTGCGGCGAGCAGGCCCGCCGAGGCCCCGAGGGAGGTCTTGAGGAAGCCCCGTCGGTCGACGGTTGCGGTGCTGCGGTGCCCGGCTGATGACGGCATGTGCGCCTCTCTTGAGTTCTGCGACGGGTGCTTCGGCCGTTCGGCCGGGGAGATGGTGCAACGTGTGCGACTCAGGGTGCCTCTGGCGACTTCTGTGGCACCTGTTGCGTACGAGCGAAGATCTACGGCCGTGTTGTGACCCTTCGGAGAGGGAACGGCCACAGGTCGGTGTCCGGAAGGTGAACGGCGTCCGCCCGGCTCACAGAAGCGAACGGGCCAGCGCCACGGCGCCCTCGACCGGCGGCACGCGCAGGGGCTGCGGCCGGGCCCCGGGCAGGAGTCCGGCGAGGGCGGAGGTGAAGGCCGCGTACAGCGCGGGCTGAGCGAGCACCGTGCCGCCCGCCACCACCACGTCGTCCACCGCGACCCCGCGCCGGGCGAGCCGTACGACGAGCGCTGCGAGCGCCCGGCCGCCCTCGGCGATCACGGCCCGGGCGAGCGGCGAGCCCGCGTCGGCGGCGGCGAACACCACGGGGGAGTGCCGGCCCCACTCGGCGGAGACGTCCGTGGCGGCCTCCAGTGCCGCGCCGAGCGCGGGCACCTCGGTCACCTCGAACGCGGCGGCCAGGCCGATGGCCAGGGCGTCGGGCTGCGCGCCGCGGTCGTGCGCCGCCCAGACGGCCCGCGCGGCCTCGCGGACGAGTCCGGCCGCGCCGCCCTCGTCGCCGAGCACGGCGCCCCAGCCGCCCACCTGGACCGGACCGCCGTCGGGCAACCGCCCCACCGCGACCGAACCGGTACCGGCGACCAGGCCGACGCCCTTGTCCAGCCCTGCGGCGGGCACGAGCAGCTCGGCGTCGCCCACGACCAGGCAGGGCACACCCAGCCGTTCCTGAAGCGCGGCCCGGATGTCCTCGCACTGGCGGGGTGTCTCACAGGCGTGACCGCCCACGGCGAGCGCGGACGGTCGTAGGGGAGCCGGCAGGGCGTCGTGCACCAGAGCGGTCAGCCAGTCGGCGGCGGCCCCGGGATCGTGCGGCCGCCAGCCCGTGCTGGCGCGGACGCGGTCGACGACGATCTCGCCGCCCGCGAGGGCGCGCAGCTGGGTCTTGGTGCCGCCCACGTCGATCCCGACCGCGTAAGGCGTGGAGTCCTGCACGGGTCCTCTTTCGGTGTTGCGCGGCCACGGCGGACGGCAGGCGAACCGAGCGTCGGGCCACGGCAGTTGAAGAGGTAGGGAAGCCCCGGGACGGGCTTCTGCGGAGCACGGCAGGCGAGTACCGTGAAGTTCGTTAGGAAGTTAACTAACGAAGTAGGGTGCGTCAAGAGGCACGGAATTCCCGATGCCGCGCGACCCTCGCGGCCGCCCGCTCGGCCGCAGCACGACCTGGGGAGACCATGCACCTGAGTGAGAGTGCCCGTGTGGTGTTCGACGTACTGGCCGGGGCGGGCACGGCCACCCGCCCCCAGCTGGCGGCCGGTGCGGGCCTTTCCAAGCCGACCGTCTCCACCGCCGTCGCCGAACTCGAGGCCGTGGAGCTCGCCGCCCACTCCGGGCGGGCCTCCGGCGGCACCGGCCGCAGCGCCGCGGTCTACCGGCTGGGCCCGGCCGCCGGCGCCGTGCTCGCGGTCGACCTCGGACCTGCCAAGACACGGGTGCGCGGATGCGCCCTGGACGGCACGCTGCTCGCCGAGGGCACCGGGTCCCGCCCGGAGGCCGCCGACACCGTCCGCAAGGTCCTCGACGCGCTGCCCGTCGGCGCGCCGCTGCGGGCCGTCGTCGTCGCGGTCGGTGACGTCACCACCCGGGACGGAGAGGGCGCCGGGGAACGCCCCGCGACCGCCAAGGCCGGCCCGGTCTTCGACGCCATGGCGGTGGCGCTGCCCGAGGGTGTCCCCGTCCACCTGGAGAACAACGTCAACTGCGCCGCCCTCGCCGAACTGCACGAAGGCGCCGCCGTCGGCCGCGACACCTTCGGCTATCTGCGCATCGGCGTCGGCATCGGCCTCGCCGTCGTCATCGGCGGCCGGGTGCTGCGCGGCGCGAACGGCGCCGCCGGTGAGGTGGCCAGACTGCCCTATCCCTGGGACGACCTGAGCGCCCCCCGCCACGAGGGCCTGGAGCAGCGGATGGGGTCGCGCACCCTGCTCCGCCGTGCCGCCGAGGCCTGGCAGGACATCGACGGGCCCCGCCCGCGCACCGCCGAGCGGCTCCTCACCCTCGCCGGGCAGGGGCACGCCACGGCCTGTGCCGTCCTCGACTCGCACGCCGCCGACGTGGGCAGGCTCGCCGCCGCCGTCGCCGCCGTCATGGACCCCGGACTGATCGTGCTGGGCGGCGGCACCGGCGCGGATCCCCAGCTCCTGCCCGGTGTGCGGGCCGAGCTGGCCCGGCTGAGCTGGCCCACCGAGGTGGTCAGCAGCGTCGTGGGGGACACCGGCACGGTCGCGGGCGCCAGCAGGCTCGCGGTCGCCCATGGAATCCAAACCGTGACCGGAGCTGTGCGGGCGAAGCATTGACGGCTGCGTCGTCGGTCTGCCAATGTCCGGACAAGCGCTTTCTGAGTCGGCCGGGACGCCGACTCCGGGTAAGCCTCCCGCCCGTACGCGAAGTACGGCAGCCGCACGAGGGCGTGCTTGTGCGACGTCGGCCGTCATGGCCGGGGACCCCACCCGTCAGGGAGACGCGGCCGGGCGAGGCCGTGCCCCCGGAATGCGAAATCTCCTGCAAAATGCACCCGTGCCGCCTCGGCTGGCGCCGTGCTTCTTCCGCTACGACGAAAAGGGATTGAAGATGACCAGTCTGGGTGTGCGGCGCTCGCGCCGACTCGGCCGCGGTGGCATACGCCGCGTTGTTCCCCTCGCTGCCGTGGCGACGGCGGGTGCCCTCCTCCTCTCCGCCTGCGGCGGGTCGGATTCCGGCTCCGGCGGGACCTCCAAGTCGCTGACGTTCTGGATCTCCACGGTTCCGGGGCAGGACGCGGGCTGGAAGAAGATGGTGGCGCAGTACAAGAAGGAAACCGGCGTCAAGGTCAAGCTCGTCAACATCCCCTACGACGGCTACGACGCGAAGCTGCGCAACGCCGCACAGGCGAACTCCCTGCCCGACGTGGCGGCAGTGCCGAAGCTGGACCCGATCTGGGCGAACAAGCTGATCGACCTCGGCTCCATCGCCAACAACAAGAGCAACAAGATCAACAAGAACTTCATCGCCAAGGACTCGTCCGGGAAGGTGCTGTCCATCCCCTCGGACATCACCGCGTCCGGCATGTTCATCAACAAGTCGCTCTTCGAGAAGGCCGGCGTCGACTACCCGACCTCGCCCGACAAGACCTGGACCTGGACCGAGTTCATCAAGGCGGCGGACAAGGTCCGGGAGAAGACCAACGCCAAGTACTCCCTGACCTTCGACCCGTCGCCGTCCCGGCTCCGCGCCATGGTGTACGAGATGGGCGGCAAGTACGTCCACGCCGACGACTCCGGCAAGTTCTCGGTGGACGCGGCGACCAAGAAGGCCGTGAAGACCTTCGTCGGATGGAACGACGACAAGACCATGCCGAAGTCGGTGTGGACCAGCGAGGCCGACCCGTCGGCCATGTTCCAGAGCGGTGACGTCGTCGCCTACTGGTCCGGCGTGTGGCAGGTCGCCGCCTACGCGGAGAGCATCACGAAGTTCGAGTGGGCGAGCGTCCCGACTCCCGCCGAGCCGGTGCAGGCCAGCGACGTCAACAGCGGCGGCATGACGGTGGGCTTCAACAACAACGGCGACGCGGCCGCCGCGGCGGAGAAGTTCCTGTCCTGGCTGTACGAGCCGGCCCACTACCAGGCGCTGTGCGAGGCGTCCGGGTTCCTGCCGGTCGAGACCGGTCTGAACCCGAAGTACCCCTTCAAGTCCGAGGCGGCGCAGGCGGCGTTCAAGCTGTACAACGAGTCGATCCCGCTGTACGCCCCGATCTCCGGCTACTTCAACACCGCGCAGACGGGCTGGGCGCTGAAGGGCAAGAGCATCACCGAGGACCCGACCCCGACGGAGCTCGGCAAGGCGATCAACGGCCAGCAGTCGGCCGACAAGGCCCTGGAGAACATCGTGGCCGGCTACAACCAGCAGGTCGGCGGCGCATCGTAGACCACAGGGCCGGGCGGCGGGGTCC
>NZ_JBSHKH010000229.1:0-6055 GCF_053643595.1 Streptomyces sp. NPDC055506
TCTGGTGATCTTGCCTTGGCCCCCCCAAATCGGCCCTCACACACTGATTGGGACGGGCCCAAGAAGGCCGGTCCGATTCTGTCGACAGCAAGCCGGAAAGGGCAGGATTACCTCCCTTTACCACCCGGATGAGTGATCCGGCCCTAACTCCGCAACTCGGCCCCCACACGCTCACCGGCTCGGGCGACCGCCGCGTCCCGGGCCGCGGAAGCCTCGTCCACGGTCAGCGTCCGGTCGGGGGCGCGGAACCGCAGCGCGTACGCCAGCGACTTCCGCCCCTCGCCCAGCTGCTCGGCGTTCTCGTACACGTCGAACAGCCGGATGGACTCCAGCAGTTCCCCGGCCCCGTCCCGCAGTGCCGCCTCGACGTCCGCGGCCGGCACGAACGCGTCGACTACCAGGGCGACATCCTGCGTGGCCACGGGGAACGTGGAGATCCGGGGTGCCACCACCGTGGCGTCACCGGCGGCCTCCACCGCGTCCAGGTCGAGCTCCATCGCGCAGGTGCGCGCGGGCAGCCCGAGGGCCTTCACGACCCGCGGGTGCAACTCGCCCGCGTGCCCGACGATCCGCTCGGCGCCGTCCACGCTGACCGCCAGCTCGGCGCACCGCCCGGGGTGCCACGGCCCGTACTGGCCCTTGCGGATGACGAGCTCGGCGCCGGCCTCGCGGGCGACGGACCGTGCGGCCTCGACCGCGTCGGCCCAGTCGGCCGGACGGCCCTTGCCCCACCAGCCGGCCTGCTCGCGCGCCCCGGCGAGGACCACGGCGATGTGCCGCGGCTGCTCGGGCAGCGCCGCGTTCAGCTCGGCGAGCTCCTCGTCGGTCGGGCGGCGGTCGACGGGGAGGACGGCGGCGATCCGCTGCTCCTCGCGCGGGTGGAAGACCAGACCGGACTCGAACAGCGCGAGGTCGTGAGAGCCCCGGCCGTCGTTGCGCCGCAGGGCGGCGAGCAGACCCGGCAGCAGCGACGTGCGCAGCGCGGGCTCCTCGTCGCTCAGCGGGTTGCTGAGCTTCACGACGCGGCGGGCCGGGTCGTCCTTGTCCAGGCCGAGCTGGTCGAAGACCTGCTCGCCGATGAACGGGTAGTTCGGCGCCTCGACGTATCCGGCACCGGCCAGGGCGCGGCCGACGCGGCGGTGCAGCCGCTGCCGGTCCGTCAGGCCGAGACCCGCCGGCGGCTTGGGCAGCGTGGAGGGCAGGTTCTCGTAGCCCTCCAGCCGGATGACCTCTTCGGCAAGGTCGTTCGGGTCGGTGAGGTCGGGCCGCCAGGACGGGACGGTGACGATCAACTCGTCCTGCCCGTACACGTCGCAGCCGACCTCCTGGAGGCGGCGCACGACGGTCTCGCGGCCGTAGGCGACGCCCGCGACCTTGTCCGGGTGGTCGGCAGGGATGGTGATGGTGCGCGGCGCGGACGGGGCGATGACCTCGGTGACGCCGGCCTCGGCGGTGCCGCCCGCGAGCAGGACCAGCAGGTCGACGGTGCGCTGCGCGGCGGCCGCCGCGGCCTGCGGGTCGACGCCGCGCTCGAAGCGCCGGGACGCCTCGGAGGACAGCTTGTGCCGACGGGCCGTACGCGCGATCGACACCGCGTCGAAGTGCGCGGCCTCGATGACGACGTCCGCCGTGGCGTTCTCGACGTTGTCGTGGTCGGCGATCTCCGTGTTGGCGCCGCCCATGACACCGGCGAGCCCGATCGGGCCGCGGTCGTCGGTGATGACCAGGTCCTCGGCGTCCAGCGTGCGCTCGGTACCGTCGAGGGTGGTGAGCTTCTCGCCCGCCTCGGCCCGGCGCACCCCGATGGTGCCCTGGACCAGACCGCGGTCGTAGGCGTGCAGGGGCTGACCGAGCTCCATCATCACGTAGTTGGTGACGTCGACGGCGAGCGAGATCGGGCGCATGCCGACCTTCTGCAGACGGCGCTGGAGCCAGATCGGCGAGCGCGCCTCGGCGCTGAGGCCGGTCACCGTGCGGGCGGTGAAGCGGTCGCAGCCGGTGGGGTCCGAGATCTGCACCGGGTAGCCGTAGGCGTTGGGTCCGGGCACGTCGATCAGCGCCGGGTCGCGCAGCGGCAGGCCGTACGCGGTGGCTGTCTCACGGGCCACGCCGCGCAGCGACAGGCAGTAGCCGCGGTCGGGCGTGACCGCGATGTCGAGGACCTCGTCGACCAGTTCCAGCAGCTCGACGGCGTCCTTGCCGATCTCGGTTTCCGGCGGCAGGACGATGATGCCCTTGGTGCCGTCGTCGCCCATGTTCAGCTCGTCGCTGGAGCAGATCATGCCGCGCGACATCCGGCCGTAGGTCTTGCGCTCGGCGATCTGGAAGTCGCCGGGCAGGACGGCGCCGGGCAGGGCCACGACGACCTTGTCGCCCACGGCGAAGTTGCGGGCGCCGCAGATGATCTCCTGCGGCTCGCCGGTGCCGTTGGCCTGGCCGACGTCGACGGTGCAGAAGCGGATCGGCTTCTTGAAGTCCGTCAGCTCCTCGATCGTCGCCACCTGGCCGACGACCAGCGGACCCTTGAGGTCGGCGCCGAGCTGCTCGACGGTCTCGACCTCCAGACCGGCCGAAATGAGCTTGGCCTGCACGTCACGACCGGTCTCCGTCTCCGGCAGGTCGACGTACTCCCGCAGCCAAGAAAGCGGGACCCGCATCAGATCTCCATCCCGAACGGCCGGGTGAACCGGACGTCACCCTCGACCATGTCTCGCATGTCTTCGACGTTGTGGCGGAACATCAGCATCCGCTCGATGCCGAACCCGAAGGCGAACCCGCTGTACTTCTCGGGGTCGACGCCGCAGGCGGTGAGCACCCGCGGGTTGACCATGCCGCAGCCGCCGAGCTCGATCCAGCCCTCGGAGGAGCAGGTGCGGCAGGGGCGGTCGGGGTTGCCGATGGACTCGCCCTTGCAGACGTAGCAGAGCATGTCCATCTCGGCGCTGGGCTCGGTGAACGGGAAGAAGTTCGGCCGCAGCCGGGTCTTCATGTCCGCGCCGAACAGGGCCTGGACCATGTGGTCCAGGGTGCCCTTGAGGTCGGCCATCGTCAGGCCCTCGTCGATCGCCAGCAGCTCGATCTGGTGGAAGACGGGGGTGTGCGTGGCGTCCAGCTCGTCGGTGCGGAACACCCGGCCGGGACAGACGATGTAGACCGGCAGCTCACGGTCGAGCAGCGCGCGGGCCTGCACCGGGGAGGTGTGGGTGCGCAGCACGACGCCGGACCCGGACTCGTCGGTGCCCTCGGGGCCCTGGACGAAGAAGGTGTCCTGCATCTGCCGGGCCGGGTGGTCGGGCAGGAAGTTCAGGGCGTCGAAGTTGAACCACTCCGCCTCGGCCTCCGGCCCCTCGGCGACCTCGTAGCCCATGGCCACGAAGACGTCCGCGACCCGCTCCATCATGGTGGTGAGCGGGTGCCGGGCGCCGGGCGGTACGCGGTCGTACGGCAGCGTGACGTCCACCGCCTCCTCGACGAGCACGCGCGCGTCCCGCTCGGCCTCGAGCTCCACCTGGCGGGCGGCGAGGGCCTTGTTCACGGCGCCCCGGGCCTGGCCGACGCGCTTGCCGGCCTCGGCCTTGGCGTGCGGGGGCAGGGCGCCGATCTCGCGGTTGGCGAGGGCCAGCGGGGAGGTGGGGCCGGTCTGGGCGACCTTGGCCTCGTGGAGCGCGTCGAGGGAGTCCGCGGCGGCGAAGGCGGCGAGCGCCTCGTCCCGCATGCGCTCGATCTCTTCCGGTTTCAAGGTCTCGACCTCGACAGGGTCGTACGACTTATTCGGTGCCGACATCTCTTCCCGTGCTTCCGATTGGCTGGCTGGAGGTCCCCGTCTCCGACTCGGACGGCCGCCTGAAGGGACACAAAGGTGCCAATGGCCGAGTCTAACGGGGTGGAGGTACGCGAATGCGCCCGCGGTGCTCAGGCGAGATAGGCCGGAGCGCTCACGGGCAACGTAAATCGGAACTCGGCGCCGGCGCCGGGCGCGCGGCCGACCGTGATGGTGCCGCCGTGGGCCTCGACGATGCCCTTGACGATGTAGAGCCCGAGGCCCGTGCCACCGCGCTTGCTGCCCCGCCAGAAGCGGGTGAAGACGCGGTTCATGGACTCCTCCGGGATACCGGGCCCCTCGTCGCTCACCGTGACCGACGTACCGGTGTCCTCGCCCTCTCGGGGGGACGCCGTGGCCGTGACGTCGATCGTGACAGTTCCCTCGCCGTGCCGCACGGCATTTTCCAGGAGGTTGCTGAGCACCTGGTCGATCTTGTCGGGATCGGCCCACAGGTCGGGCAGCGGCTGCTGGACGCGCAGCAGGAACCGGTCGGCCCCCTGCCCGGCGGCGACATAGGCCTGGATGTGCCGTCCGACGGCCGCGCCGATGTCGACGGGCTGGCGGCGCACCTCGAGCCGGCCTGAATCGATCCGCGAGATGTCGAGCAGCTCGGCGATGAGCCGGGTGACCCGGTCGGCGTCGGCGTCGACGGTCTCCAGCATCAGCCGCTTCTGGTCGTCCGTGAAGCGTTCCCACTTGGCGAGCAGCGTTGCGGTGAAGCCCTTGACCGAGGTGAGCGGGGAGCGCAGTTCGTGGGCGACGGTGGCGATCAGCTCGGCGTGGCTGCGCTCGGTGCGGCGCCGGGCCTCGGTGTCGCGCAGGGTGACGACGAGGCGCCGGACGGGCCCGGTGGGCCGCCCCCGTACGTAGCGCGCGGAGACCAGCACCTCACGCCCGCCGGGGAGAAGGAGGTTGCGCTCGGGCTGTCCGACGCGGATGGCGAGGCCGCCGTAGGGGTCGGTCAGCTGCCACCAGCGGCGGCCTTCCAGGTCCTCTAACGGCAGGGCCTTCTCCAGCCGCTGCCCGAGGGCGTCCCGGGCGCTGACGGCGGTGATGCGCTGGGCGGCGGCGTTGAAGCAGATGACGCGGCCCTGCTCGTCGGCGACGACGAGTCCGTCGGGCAGCTGGTCGGGGTCTATGCCGAGGCCGGCGAGATCACCAGGCGGCTCGAACGCGGCGGGCGGGTGCCCGGCGTCCTGGGCTCCCGGTGCGCTGCTCGTGCCGACGCTCATCCCCGTTCCCCACCTCTCAGGTTCCATGGGGGTCCCCCCTGCTCGAGCGCAGCCGACAGCTTGGGGGAGGGTCCCTGAGCTGGTCACCCTACTAGTTCCCGGTGACGGAACGGCACCCTCCGGCGGCGCGCTGTGCACGCGCGGACGCATAGAGACATACGGCGGCGGCGGTGGCGAGGTTCAGGCTCTCGGCCTTCCCGTGGATCGGGACGCGCACGACGGCGTCGGTGAGGGCGCGGGTCTCCTCAGGGAGGCCCCAGGCCTCGTTCCCGAAGACCCAGGCGGTCGGCCCGCCCATGGTGCCCTTGTCGAGTTCGTCGTCGAGGTCCCGGTCGCCCGCCCCGTCGGCTGCGAGGACCCGGACACCGGCGGCCCGCAGCCTGTCGACCGCCTGCTCCACGGGGACGCCGACGGCGACGGGCAGGTGGAACAGGGAACCGACGGAGGCGCGGACGGCCTTGGGGTTGTACACGTCGACGGAGGCGTCGGTCAGGACGACGGCCTCGGCGCCGGCGGCGTCGGCGCAGCGCAGTACGGTCCCGGCGTTTCCGGGGTCGCGGACGTTCGCGAGGAGGGCTACGAGCCGGGGTCGCGCCTGGAGGACCTCCTCGAAGGGCGTGTCCAGGAAGCGGCAGACGCCGACGAGTCCCTGCGGGGTGACGGTGGTGGAGATGTCGGCGATGACCTGCTCGGAGGCGAGGTGCACCCGGGCGCCGGCGTCCCGGACCGCCCCCAGGATGTCGGCGTACCGCTCGGCGGCCTCCAGCGTCGCGAACAGCTCCGTGAGCGTGGCCGTGTCCCCGGCCCGGTGCCCGGCCGCCTCCCGCACGGCCTGCGGCCCCTCCGCGAGGAACAGCCGCTCCTTCCCCCGGAAGTTCCGCTTGGCCAGCCGCCGCGCGGCCAGGACGCGGGGCGAGCGGGGGGAGATGAGCTCGGGCGTGGCGGGGGACATCCTGTTCACTTTCTCCTAGCTGCACAGCAGGACCCGCAGGCCGTTCGG
>NZ_JBSHKH010000230.1:0-5921 GCF_053643595.1 Streptomyces sp. NPDC055506
CCGCCAGTTCGCGTCCGAGCAGGAAGAAGCCGGTGCCGAGGACGAGCCCCAGCACGGAGCCGGCGAGTGCCTCGCCGGCGGCGATCCGCCGGGTCATCCGGCTGTCGGAGCCGACCAGCCGCAGCGCCGCGAGTCTGCGGTCGCGCCGCTCGCCGCCGAACCGCACGGCCGCGGCGATGAACACGGCGACCGGCATCAGCAGCACCACGAAGACGACGAGGACCAGCAGGAGCAGCACCGGGTCCCAGGGGTCGGACGACCCCAGGTCCGGGTTGCCGAAGCTGTCGATCCGCGCCCCGCTCGCGGAGCCCTCGAGCCGCTCCGCGAGCCCCTTGCCACCCGCGTAGTAGCTGAGTTCGTGCGAGCCGACCAGGCCCGGCTCGCCGATGGTGCCCGTGATCCGGTAGTCCAGCCGTTCCCGCAGCAGCTTCCCCTCGTCGGAGGCGAGCAGCTCCTCCAGCGCGGGGGAGACCACCATCTCGCCGTCCGCCGGGAACGCCGGGACGCCCGGGGGCAGCGGGGCCTTCGGGCCCTCCGCCTCCAGCACGCGCCCACGGACGTCCTGGTCGCGGAACGTGGTGTCCGCGTCCACCACGATCAGGGTGTCGTCGGCCTTCGGTATCTCCTGCTGGCCGAAGGTGTGGTCGCTGCGCGCCTCCTCACGCCGGTCCCGCTCCGCCAGCGCGTTCGGGATGGCGGTGGTGAGCAGCAGCAGCGCCACGCCGAGCCCGACGCCGACGGCCGTGAGCAGCGCCCGGGTCCAGCCCTCCCGCCCGCCGGCGAAGGCGTACCGGGTTCCCATCGCCAGGTCCCGGCCCCACTGCCGTGCGCTCATACGACGCGCTCCATGTCCCGGGACTTGCCGTCGCGTACGACGATCTCGCGGTCGGAGTAGGCCGCCACCCGCGCCTCGTGCGTCACCAGCACCACGGCCGCGTTGGTGGACCGGGCCGCCTCGGTGAGCAGTTCCATCACGCGCTCGCCGTTGAGCGAGTCCAGCGCGCCGGTCGGCTCGTCGGCGAAGATCACCCGCGGGCTCGTCACCAGCGAGCGGGCGACGGCGACGCGCTGCCCCTGACCGCCGGACACCTCGCCGGGCCGCTTCTTGCGCAGCTCGTCGACCTCCAGACGCTCCATCCACGCCAGCGCGGTCCGCTCGGCCTCCTTGCGGGACGACCCGCTCAGCCGCAGCGGGAGCGCGACGTTCTCCACACAGGTGAGCTCCGGCACGAGCTGGCCGAACTGGAAGACGAACCCGAACTCGGAGCGCCGGAGCGCACTGCGCTCGGCGTCGCTCATCGAGGTCACCTCGCGCCCGTTGTACGTGATCGAGCCCGAGTCGGGCGTGACGATCCCGGCGAGGCAGTGCAGCAGCGTCGACTTGCCCGAGCCGGACGGGCCCATCACGGCGACGACCTCGCCCGGGTGGATGGAGAACTCGGCGCCGTCGAGGGCGGTGGTCGGGCCGTACGCCTTGCGCAGGTCCCGGGCGGCGAGCAGCGAACCGGCGGGAATGGTCATCGGGTCACCGCCTCACGGAGCTTGTCCAGACGGGCCGCCGTCAGTTCCAGCCAGCGCAGGTCGGCCTCCAGGTGGAACAGGGCGTGGTCGCAGATGAGCTGGTCGGCCAGGTCGCCCTTGCGTTTGCGGTCGGTGAGGATCCGCATGCTGCGCAGGTGCTCGGAGCGCTGGGTGTCGAGGATGTCGGCGGCGTCGCGGTGGGTGAGCAGCGCGAGGACGACCTTGGTGTAGAGGGTCGACTGGAGGTACGGCTCCGGCTTCTCCGGTGTCGCGAGCCAGCGCTCGACATCGGTGATGCCGGCCTCGGTGATCGCGTACCGCTTGCGCTCGGGCCCGCCGCCCGCCTCGATGCCGTCGACCTCGACGAGCCCGTTCTTCAGCAGGCGGGACATCGTCGAGTAGACCTGGCCGTAGTGGAGCGGCCGGTCGTGACCGAACTTCTCGTCGAAGGCCCGCTTCAGGTCGTAACCGTGTCGCGGGCCGGACTCCAGGAGCCCCAGAAGAGTGTGACCGATGGACATGCCGAGCACTCTACACACCGTGTATACGCCGCATGTATACGCCGGGTGTGCAGTTCATGGCGGGCGGTGCGGGTGTGCAGGTCGGGAGCTGTTGTCACGGTTCCGCAACACCCTCAGGACGACGGGGGTTCGGGGGTGGAGCCCCCGGGCGGCCGCCCGCGCCGGGGGATGGGTCCGGTCTCCCGCGGCAGGCGCCCCGCGTCGGCCAGCGCCTTCCGCAGCAGGAACTCGATCTGCGCGTTGGCCGACCGCAGTTCGTCCCCGGCCCACCGCGCGAGCGCCTCGTACACCGCCGGGTCCAGCCGCAGCAGCACCTGCTTGCGCTGCTGCTGCGGCCGGCGCTGAGGGCCCGGACCCTCGGAAGGTGCGGTCACTGGTAGAGGGACCCGGTGTTGAGGACCGGCTGCGCGGCCCGGTCCCCGCACAGCACCACCATGAGGTTGGAGACCATGGCCGCCTTCCGCTCGGAGTCGAGCTCCACGATGTCCCGCTCGGTGATCCGGGCGATCGCGGCCTCGACCATGCCCACCGCTCCGTCCACGATCTGCCGCCGGGCCGCGACGACCGCGCCGGCCTGCTGCCGCTGGAGCATCGCCGAGGCGATCTCGGGGGCGTACGCGAGGTGCGTGAAGCGGGACTCGATGATCTGCACCCCGGCCGCCTCCACGCGCGCGTGCAGTTCGACGGCGAGCTTCTCGGTGATCTCCTCGGCGTTGCCGCGCAGCGAGAGGCCGTCCTCGTCGTGCGCGTCGTAGGGGTACTCGATGGCGATGTGCCGCACGGCCGCCTCGGTCTGGGTGGAGACGAACTCGATGTAGTCGTCCACCTCGAAGGTGGCCTGGGCGGTGTCCTCGACCCGCCAGACCACGACCGCGGCGAGCTCGATCGGGTTGCCGTAGGCGTCGTTGACTTTGAGGACGGCGGTCTCGTGGTTGCGGACCCGTGTCGAGATCTTCGTGCGCGAGGTGAGCGGGTTCACCCAGCGCAGACCGTCCTGCCGGATCGTCCCCCGGTAGCGGCCGAAGAGCTGGACGACTCGGGCCTCGCCGGGCGCCACCATGTTCAGCCCGCACATGGCCAGGAACGCCGCGATCGCGACCAGGATGCCGCCGATGATCAGGCCGGCCTTGGCGCCGCCCCCGTCCACCGCCGTGGCGGCCGCGATCAGCCCGGCGCCGGCCAGCAGCCCGAGCAGGCCGAGGAGCAGGGCGAGCCCGCCGCCGATGCTGTGCGCGGTGAACTCCCGTACGCGTGGGGCCGGCATCTCGGGCACGTCTGCGGTGACCTGTGTGTCGTGTGTGGACATGGGTGAATCCCCCGTTCTTCGCGCGGAGCCATCCTGCATAGCGTCCGTCTATCTAAGTGATATCACTTTATCGCGTCCTGGCAACCCTTCGGGTGTCTCGAACGTCGGTTCCGTTGGGATGGGTGCTGATTGTCACGTCCGCAAAGGGCCGGATCGGCAGCCCTATCTCTTATCTCCCGGTGTTAGCTTTCTGAGCTGACCTGAGCGGCGAACCTGTGTGACGCGAGTGCACACATGAACGAAGCGGAGCGGATCGGACCCATGGGACGAGCGGAAGAGAGACGCGCCCGACAGCGCGGTGGGCGCCGGGCGGCACCCAAGACCCACCGTTCGTCGGCCGTGGCCGGGAAGAGCGGCATACGCAGGCTCTTCACCTGGAAGAAGATCCTCGGCACCTTCCTCGGCCTCTGCCTGCTCGGCATGGGTGCCTTCATCGTGCTGTACATGGTGATCGACATCCCCGAGGGGAACGCCGACGCCAAGCGGCAGAGCAACATCTACAAGTACAGCGACGGCTCGATCATGGCCCGCGACGGCAAGGTCAACCGCGAGGTCGTCGACCTGTCCAGGGTCCCCAAGCAGGTCCGGCAGACCTTCGTCGCGGCCGAGAACAAGACCTTCTACAAGGACGCCGGCGTCGACCTCAAGGGCACCGCACGCGGCGTGTTCAACACGCTCTCCGGCCGCGGCGCGCAGGGCGGTTCGACGATCACCCAGCAGTACGTCAAGAACTACTACCTGACGCAGGAACAGACCGTCACGCGCAAGCTGAAGGAACTGGTCATCTCGCTGAAGCTGGACCGGGAGAAGTCCAAGGACTACATCCTCGCCGGCTACATCAACACCAGTTACTACGGCCGCAACGCCTACGGCATCCAGGCCGCCGCCCAGGCCTACTACCACACCGACGCCGAGGACCTCAGCGTCGCGCAGGGCGCCTACCTCGCCGCACTGCTCCAGGCCCCGAGCGAGTACGACTGGGCGGTCGCCTCCGAAGGCGGTAAGAAGCTGGTCAAGGCGCGCTGGAACTACGTCCTGAAGAACATGGTCGAGGAGGGCTGGCTGAGCCAGTCCGAGCGTGACGCCATGAAGTTCCCGGTGCCGAAGGAGCCCAAGCCCGCTCCCGGTATGGAGGGCCAGAAGGGCTACCTGGTCAACGCCGCCAACGCGACCCTGAAGAAGCAACTCGTCGCCGACGGCACCGCGAGCAGCCGCAAGGAAGCCGAGGCGATGGTCAACGCCGGCGGCTGGACCCTCACGCTCAACATCGACAAGAAGAAGCAGGCCGCGCTGGAGAAGTCCGTCAAGCAGCAGCTCACCAGCAAGCTCGACCCCGAGAAGCGCAAGGTCGACGCGGACGTCCAGGCCGGTGCCGCGTCCGTGAACCCGAAGACGGGCGCCGTGGTCGCGATGTACGGCGGCCAGGACTACTTCAAGCACTACACCAACAACGCCACCCGCACCGACTACCAGCCCGCCTCCACCTTCAAGCCGGTCATCCTGGCCGCCGCCCTGGAGGAGCAGGCGAAGACGCAGGACGGCGAGCCGATCAACGCGCGCACGGTCTACGACGGCACGAGCAAGCGCCCGGTCATGGAGGACGGCAGCAAGGTCGGCTTCGCCCCCGAGAACGAGGACGACCAGGACTACGGCCCGATCTCCGTCCAGACGGCGATGAACAAGTCCGTCAACTCCGTCTTCGCGCAGATGGGCGTCGACGTCGGTATGGACGAGGTGGTGAAGGTCGCCGGCAAACTCGGCATGGACACCGAGAACATGGAGGCCGTGCCCGCCCAGACCCTGGGCAGCATGGGCGCGAGCCCCCTGCAGATGGCCGGGGTCTACGCCACCCTGGACAACCACGGCAAGAAGGTCACCCCGGCCGTCGTGAAGTCGGTGGAGCACCGGAACCAGACGGTCGCCATGCCGGACCCGGTCGGCGACCAGGTCATCAGCAGGGAGGCCGCCGACTCGGTGACCTCGGTGCTGACCGGCGTGGTCGACGACGGCACCGCGCAGGCCTCCGTGCGCAACAACCCGGGGCGCGACGGCCAGCAGGTCGCGGGCAAGACGGGTACGTCCGACAACAACAAGTCGGCCTGGTTCACCGGCTACACGCCCAACGTGGTCACCTCCGTCGGGCTGTTCGGAGAGGACGACAAGCCCCCGTACAAGCAGGTCCCGATGTACAAGGCGCTCGGCGAGCCCCGCATCGACGGCGGTGGCTTCCCGGCGCGGATCTGGGCGGCGTACACCTTCGGCGTCATGGGTGACGTCAGCAAGTTCGACCTGGACACCCAGCAGGGCGCGGCCGTCCAGCCGACGTGGACGCCGACGCCCACGCAGTCGGAGACCGAGGAGCCCACGCAGGAGCCGACGACCGAGGAGCCGTCGTCGTCCCCGCCGCCGACGACGGAGGAGCCGAGCAGCTCGCCGCCGCCGACCCCGTCGACGTCACCGCCGACCTTCACGCCGCCGACGGCCCCGGAGACGACACCGCCGACCGACGGCGACCCGTTCGACCCGGTCAAGCCGGGCGACGAGGAGTAGACGAGGAGCAGAGAAGACGCGAA
>NZ_JBSHKH010000231.1:0-5887 GCF_053643595.1 Streptomyces sp. NPDC055506
AGCTGCGCCTGGCGCGGCGGAGGACCACGAAGCCCGCCATGACGAGTACGGCGCCTGCCGCGGCCGGCCAGAGCTGAGCGCCGGTCTCGGCCAGGCTGCCGCTGCCGACCGCCTGGGGCTCGGTCCGGGGCGGGGTCGCCGGGGTCGCGGCGGCGCTGGTCGCCGTGCCGACGGCCTGGGACTGGCCGAGACCGTCCGAGTCGTCGCCGCTGCCGTTCTTCGAGCCGCCCTGTTCACCGGACTTCGCCGAGGGCGTCGCGTACACCTCCGCCTCGTCGGCGGGCGGGTCGCTGGGCTCCGGTTCGGGGGCGGGCTTGTCCGTCGCCGGAGGCTTGGAAGCCTCGCCCTCTCCGTCCTTGCCGTCGTTGCCCGTGTCGCCGGGCTTGCCGCCCGCGTTGCCGTCCTGCGGGGCGTCCGGGGTACGGGTGGGCTGCTCCTGCGGAGCCTCGGGGGTCTTCGTCGGCTCCTCACTCGGCTCCTCGCCCGCCCCGGGCTCCTCACTCGGCTGCTCGCCCGGCTGCTCGCTCGGCTCCTCGCCGGGCTCTGCTCCCGCTCCGGCTCCGCACTTCCGGCCCTTGTTGATGCAGTCGACCATCTCCCCCATCAGGTCCTCGTCGAAGACGTTGATGAAGTCGCCGTGGTCCGTGACCGGCTTGTGCAGCTGCTCGGGGAAGGAGTCCACCGCGAACAGCGGTGTCGTACGGCCGCCGTCCTGCAGGCTCGGCGCGTCGACGTCGTAGACGATGCGCTGGACCAGCTGCGGGATCGGCCGGAAGCCGGACGGGCACGCGCCGGAGGCGTCGGCGAACGCCACGTGGGTGCGGTGGTTGGCGCTGTCGATGTTGCGGCCGTCCCAGCAGCTCTGGAACTTGAAGGAGCGCACCACGTCGCTGCCCTTCGGGCAGAGCGGGTACTTGTCCTTGAGCTGCCGGTCCTCGAAGCCGGTGCAGCTCCAGGAGGCGTTGGCGTTGGCCGTGCCGTTGACGAACGACTTGGCGTCGCCGGTGATGATGCGCAGCAGCCGCGGCATGGCGGTGACCTTGTCGCGCGGGTTCCCCTCGAAGTTCAGGGTGACCTGCTTCGGCGTGACGATCGCGCCGGCGTTGCCCTCGATGCCGCCGCCGGGCGAGTTGGCGTCCTGCTCCTGGGTGCCGTTCTGCAGACGCAGGACGGGCCAGTAGTAGGAGGACTTGTCGCCCTGGTCGTCGCAGCTGGTCTCGGCGTCCGCGAGGTCCTGGTCGCTGGCGAAGGCGTTGTTGGCCTGGTTGCCGACGTAGTCGTGGAAGTGGTGGGCGCCGTTGGTGACACCCGGGGCGGCGATGATGTTGTCGGAGTTGAACAGGCCGTTCTCGTTCACGCCGCAACTGGTGGCGAAGGTGCCGCGGGAGGCGTTGCCCTGCCGGCGAGGGCTGTTCACATTGGGCTGGACGCTGGTGATGTCCGCGAAGTCGGCGGCGACCGGTCCGTTGCCCGCCTGTCCGCCGTTGTTGCCCTGGCCCTGCTCCTGGCCGTTCCCCTGCTCCTGCTCCTCGCCGGGCTGCTCCTCGCCGCCGCCGTCCTGGCCCTCGCCCTGCTCGGGAGCCTGGTTGCCGGAGTCCCGGACGGTGCAGGCCGCGAGGGCGTCGAGTCCCTCGGGGCGGTCGCCCACCCGGTCGATGGCGATGGCGATGCGCTCGAGGGTCGCGCCCCGCTTCTCCTTCAGCGGGTTCATGATCGCGTTGTCGGCGAAGCCGGAATCCTGCTGGATCTGCTGCGCCGATTCGCTCAGCCGCTGGTAGGCCTTGGCGATCTGCTCGTCCAGGAGGGCGAGTTCCCTGTCGACCTCCGTCCTCGCCTGCTCGGGGACCGAGGTCAGCTTGCTGCCCACGTCAGGGCAGTCGATCGTGGCGCCGGCGGTCCGCACCCCCGTACCGGACCGCGTCTGGGCGGACTCACCTCCCGAACCGCCGTCCGTGGCCGAGGCGTAGACGTTCGCCGCCATCAGGCCGCCTCCGCCCAGCATCAGCGCGACTGCGGCGAAGGTCGCGCGCCGTGGGCCTGTAGGGCGTCTTCGCGAATTGCGTGCCAAGGGTGCTCTCCTGCGCTTGAGGCGTGCCGGGCATGAAAATCCCCTCGCCCCATACGTGCGCGGGCACCGGAGCGTTCAGCCGCTCCTGAAATTCTTCGGGAACTCTCAGAAAGCCCGCACAGCCGTACCCCGCCGGACTCGCCCCGTCCGGCGGGGTACGGCAGCCGAAGCCGCAGGTCAGCGGAAGTTCACGTCACTGCACAGGAAGTAGGTCTGGTCCATGTGCGACGCCTGCCAGATCGTGTAGACGACGTGCCGGCCGCTCAGCCCCGAAGTGCTCACGGGGATCTCGTAGTTCTGGCTGGGCGCGTACCTGCCGGTGCGGGTGACGAGCCGGAGGTCGTTCCAGGTCAGCGGCTGGGTGGCAGGGTTGAAGCCCTGCCGTGTGACGTACACCAGGAAGTAGTCGGCGCCATGGCTGGCCTGGTCGTACAGCTTCACGGTGAAGTTGGCGCCGATGTCCGTCGTCTTCCAGGCGCCGACCGTGTCGAGGGAGTTGTACCGGCCGCCCTCGGTACGGCCGCCGCTGCACAGCTGGCCGTTCGGCACCACGGCCTGGAAGTTGCCGCCGGAGCCGTTGCGGTACAGGCCGTTCCAGTTCCACATGGCGTTGGCGTCGCTCCGCCACGCCTGCCAGCACATGGGGTCCTGCTGGGCCATGGCGGGATTGAGGTGGTCGTTCCCCCAGCGCAGCCAGCAGCCGTAGTTGCGGGATGCCGGGTCGACGACCGAGCCGTGGGCGACCGCGGTGCCGCTCCATGGGATCAGGCTGAGCAGCGCGGCGACCAGCACGGTCAGGGCGAGCGTCAGACGGGCCGGACCGAACGGGTTTCCTTACGGGCATGACCATGACAATCCATGATCTCCTCTTTCGGATGTGGGGGTTGCGGTGCTTGCGGTGTGCCGTGCGTGGGGAGTGCGGGCGCGACGTGGGAGCGCTCCCGCACTCCCACGCTGCGCCCGATGGCACCGGTCGGCAACGCACGATTGCGCCACTTCCGGTCAGAGCCGCTCCAGTTCCCTCGTGGTGCGTCCGAGGTACGTGGCCGAGCCGGGCTCCGGCACGTCGATCTCGCGGAACCCCATGCGGTCGTAGAAGGCTCTGGCCTCGGTGTTGGCGGTCGCCATGGCCAGGTGGACGGCCGGGACCCCCCTGTCCTGGAGGGCCCCGAGGAACGTCCGCATCAGGCGGCGTCCGTGGCCCCGGCCCTGCCAGCCGGGCAGCAGGTCGATGTGCAGATGCGCGGGATGCGCGGCCAGTTCGGGCAGCACCATCCGTTCCGGGTGGTGCAGCAGACGGGCCATCTCCTCGTCCGGAGTGCGCGGCGGCTCGGGCGGTTCCGGATAGCGGCCGGCGACCAGGGGCAGCCATGCCGTGCGGAACTCCGCGGCGAAACGCGGCGTGTCCGCGGCGCCCAGGATGTAGCCGACCGCCTGCCCCTGGCCGTCGTCCAGCACGAAGGCCAGCTCCGGCTCCAGACGGACGTAGGGAGCCGCGAAGATCACCGGGAGGATGCCCGGGTCCGCGTAGTGGGGGCGGCTGTCCTGGCCGGCGTGCGCGGTGCGGACGCAGATGCCGTCGAGGGCCGGACGGTCCTCGGGGCGGTACGGGCGGATGGTGGGGGACGCGGTCATGGCGGCATCGTGCACGGTACGGGAGCGCTCCCTCAACCCGCTGCGACGAGGGCGCCGAGCCTGGCGTGGCCGAGCTCGGCTTAAGGGCTCGGACGGGGGTTACCCGGCCCACATGGTGAAGCTGCATATTCCGGGACGAAAAGAACAGCACGAGAGCGAGACGGCCGGGCCGGGGCCCGAAGTGGAGCGTGCGGCGCCCGACACGCCCGGTGAGCTGCCTCGGACGTCGTGGGGTGCGGTGCTGAAGGGGAGCGTGCGGGAGTTCAAGAAGGACGAGCTGACCGACCGGGCCGCGGCGCTGACGTACTACACGGTGCTGGCCATGTTCCCGGCGCTGCTCGTCCTGGTGTCGCTGCTGGGGATCACCGGCAAATCCACCACGGACAAGGTGCTCGAGAACATCCAGCAGTTCGCTCCCGGCGCGGCGCGGGACATCATCACCCGGGCCGTCGAGCAGCTGCAGGGCAACGCCGGCATCGGCTCACTGGTGGCGATCGTCGGTCTGCTCCTGGCGGTGTGGTCGGCCTCCGGCTACGTGGCGGCGTTCATCCGCTCCGCCAACGCCGTCTACGACATGCCCGAGGGGCGGCCGGTGTGGAAGGTGCTGCCGGTGCGGGTGGGTGTGACGGTGGTGCTGATGGTGCTGGCCACGGTGAGCGCGCTGATCGTGGTCTTCACGGGCGGGCTGGCCCGTCAGGCCGGGACGACTCTGGGCATCGGCGACACCGCGCTGACGGTGTGGTCGTTCGCCAAGTGGCCCGTTCTGGTCGTGCTGGTCACGATCATGATCGCGATTCTGTACTGGGCGACCCCGAACGCCAAGGTGAAGGGGTTCCGCTGGGTCACACCGGGCAGTGTGCTGGCCCTGCTGATCTGGCTGGTCGCCTCGGCGGGCTTCGCCGTGTACGTGGCCAACTTCGCCTCGTACAACAAGACCTACGGCACGATGGCGGGCGTCATCGTCTTCCTGATCTGGCTGTGGATCACCAACCTGGCGATCCTGCTGGGCCTGGAGTTCGACGCGGAGACGGTACGGCAGCGGGCCGTCGCCGGTGGGCATCCGCCCGAGGACGAGCCGTACACCCAGCCGCGTGACACCCGTGCGTGGGACGGCGAGGACCGCCGCCGGGTGGAGGAGACCTGACCTGGTCAGCCCATGAGTCCCGCGGCGACCGTCGCACCCAGTTCCCAGCACCTCTCGATGTCGCCCTTGTCCGGCTCGCCGGTGACGGTCACGGCCTCTGCGGCGCGGCGCCAGCCGAGGCCCGTCGTGATGGACTCGATGCCCCGCACCGCTCCGGTCACGTCGTTGCCGCCGTGCACGTAGTAGCCGAAGGGCCGCCCGCGCGTCGCGTCCAGGCACGGGTAGTAGACCTGGTCGAAGAAGTGCTTGAGGGCGCCCGACATGTAGCCGAGATTCGCGGGGGTGCCGAGGACGCAGCCGTCGGCCGCGAGGACGTCGGAGGCGGTGGCGGACAGCGCGGGCAGACGCACGACCGTGACGTCCTCGATCTCGGGGTCGGTCGCCCCGGAGACGACGGCTTCGAACATCGCCTGGCAGTTGGGCGAGGGCGTGTGATGGACGATCAGCAAGGTGGCCACGGCACCCGACCCTACAAGTCGTGCGGAGCATGAGTGCCCGACGCGAGATCTGGTACCCGTCCGTCGCTCTCCGTACGAGAAAGGGAGGTACCGCCTTGTCACAGGTAGAGGAATCCATCGAGGTCCGCGTCCCGGTGCACACCGCCTACAACCAGTGGACCCAGTTCGAGGACTTTCCCCAGTTCATGGAGGGTGTCGAGCGCATCGAGCAGCGCACCGACACGCTGACGCACTGGGTGACGAAGGTCGGCGGCCAGGAGCGGGAGTTCGACGCGGAGATCACCGAGCAGGTGCCCGACGAGCGCGTCGCCTGGACGACGGTGGGCGGTGAGGCCAGGCAGGCCGGTGTGGTCACCTTCCACCGCATCCAGGACGACACGACGAAGGTCATGCTGCAGTTGGAGTTCGATCCCGTCGGACTGACCGAGACCGTGGGTGACAAGCTCGGGTTCGTCAAGCGGCAGGTCTCGGGTGACCTGCGGCGGTTCAAGCAGTTCATGGAGGCCCGGGGGTCGGAGACGGGCGCCTGGCGCGGCGCGGTCTGAGCCGACGGCTGAAAGCGGCCGCCACCACGTGCAGTGG
>NZ_JBSHKH010000232.1:0-5881 GCF_053643595.1 Streptomyces sp. NPDC055506
GGGTCAGCGGACGCGCCCCGCCGTCAGCACCAGGCGCGCCAGTTCCTCGTGCAGGATGTCGCTGTGGGCGCCGGCCGGCGGGCCGCCGCGTCTGACCACCGCCGCCGCGTCGACGTTCACGCACCCCGAGGCGGGCAGTTCCACCGTCAGGGCCTTGGCGAGGGTGTACGCGCGCGTGCCCGGCACCGCCCGCACCCCGCCGCAGCCCATCGCGCCCCACTTCTCGCCCAGGGCCCGGCTCAGCTCGAGCCCGGTGGCCGACCGGCTGTCGCCCGCCATCCGCGACGCCAGCGGATAGAACGTGCCGAGGGCCGAGTCGTGCCGGGAGTGGCAGCACACCACAGGGCCGTCGACACGGTTCTGCTGCCCCTGCAGCACCCCTCCGGCGCGCGCGTCGTGCGGCAGCCGGGCCGCGAACGCGTAGTGTGAGAACGCCCCTTGGAGCAGCGTCACGGACTTCACCGTGCGCACGCCCTCGGGGAGTCCGCGCAGCGCGAACGACACCAGCCGGGCGCCGAAACTGTGCCCCACGAGGTGCACGCGCACGCCCGGCGCCGCCTTCGCGAGCTGCCCGACGACCCGGCCGAGACCGCGCTCACCGACGGTTCCCGCGCGCCGCTTCATGGCGTAGTACGCCGCCTGCCGCAGCAGTTCGTGCGCACCGTCCCAGGGGTTCGGGAGCCTGAAGTCCCGCCGTGCGCCGGACACTTCGAGCTCCGCGAGCGCCTGCGCGAAATCCTCGCAGGCCGCCGCCGAGGATCCGGGAGCGAACATCTCCGGCTCGCTCTGTGGCACCCCCTCCGCCACCGTGTCCGCCGCGAACAGCTCCTGAGGCCCGGGCGCCACCACCTCCACCAGCAGCCGCACCAGCCGCCCGAACTCCTCCAGCTCGGACTCCTCCCGCGGCTGCTGCTCCAGCAGCCGCGCGATCTGGTCGACCAGGATCGCCCGGCCCGGGAAGGTCTCCAGCAGCGCGTGCCGCGTGTCCTTGTCGAGCGCGGGACGCCCGGGGGCCCCGGCCGCCACGGCCCGGGGCAGGTCCGGGATCGGTTCGTCGGAGAACCGCATCGCCGGCCACAGCACCCCGACGTACCCGATCCGGGCCGCCGGGGCCAGCCGTGGGACGGGCGCGAGGAAACGGTCGTAGAGCCGGGTCGCGCCCGAGCGGTCGTTGTTCCAGCCGTGCGCGAAGACGATCAGGTCGCGCACCTTCCGTTCGGCCACCCCGGCGAGCAGCCGGTCCCGCTGGCGGCCCGCCGGGTCCCCGTCCGCGTCGAAGGTCAGCTCCCAGTAGGGAGCCACACTCATCGCCGGATCCGCCATGACAGGCCCCCTAGCCCCCGGGTGACGCCACGATCTGGATGCATCGTCCTGCCAACGGGGCGACTTGGCCATATGTCACGGACGCATCGGGTGCCGCGGCATGCCTCGCTCAGCGGTAGACGAGGTACTCCCGCCGCGTCCGCCGGAACGCCGCCAGGTCCTGCTGCCACCCCGCCACGACCTCGTCGGTGTCCGCGCCCGCGTCGATCATCGTGCGCACGAGCGTGGAGCCGGTGAGCTTGTCGATCCAGTTGTCGGGGCGCCAGGCGAAACCGCTCCAGGCTCGCTTGGCGGTCACGAGCAGGGCGATTCCCGTGCGCACGGGGTCGAACGCGGCCCGGTCGTGCACATGGACCTGCACACCGCCGATCGTCTTGCCCTGGAACTTCGAGAAGGTGGGCGCGAAGTACGCCTCCCTGAACCGCACGCCGGGCAGCCCGAGTTCGTTCGCCCCCTCTGCCCAGCGCCGGTCGACGCCCTCCGCGCCCAGCAGCTCGAACGGCCGGGTCGTGCCGCGCCCCTCCGACAGGTTCGTGCCCTCGAACAGACACGTCCCCGAGTACACCAGGGCCGTATCCGGCGTCGGCATGTTCGGGCTCGGCGGCACCCAGGGCAGGCCGGAGGCGTCGTAGAACTCCGAGCGCTTCCAGCCCGACATCGGCACGGTCTCCAGCGGCACGGGGGCGGTCAGGAACTCGCCGTTGAACAGCCGCGCCAGCTCCGCGACGGTCATCCCGTGGGCCTGCGAGATGGGCTGCCGCCCGACGAACGAGGCGAACTCCTTGTGCAGCACGGGCCCCAGCGCCGCCCGCCCGGTCACCGGGTTGGGCCGGTCCAGGACCACGAACCGCTTGCCGGCGAGCTGCGCGGCCTCCATGCAGTCGTACAGGGTCCAGATGTACGTGTAGAAGCGGGCGCCGACGTCCTGGATGTCGAAGACGACCGTGTCCACGCCGGACGCGGTGAAGATGTCGGCGAGGGGCCGGCCGCTCTTGAGGTACGTGTCGTAGACGGGCAGGCCGGTCGCCGGGTCGTCGTAGCGGCCCTCGGAGCCGCCGGCCTGGGCGGTGCCCCGGAAGCCGTGTTCGGGGCCGAAGACGGCGGTGAGGTCGACGAGGTCGTCCTCGTGCATGACGTCGACGATGTGGCGGGCGTCGCGGGTGATGCCGGTGGGGTTGGTGACGATGCCGACCTTTTGGTTGTCGAGCAGGGTGTAGCCGGCTTGGGCGAGTCGTTCGAAGCCGGTGCGTAGTTTTCTGTGGCGCTGGGCTGCTGCGGCGGTGGAGGTGGCTGATACGGCTGCCGCCGTGGCGGTCGTGAGTACGGCTCGTCTGGAAGGGCGCATGCGGTGACCTCCGTAGTCCGTTTTGTGCCGCTTCGTCGTGGCTGGTCGCGCAGTTCCCCGCGCCCCTAGGGTGTTGCGGTTGCCCCTTCCTTGAAACATACCGACCGGTTAGTCTGGCGCCATTGCTGAGCCGCGTTTAAGGAGACCGATGGTGGGAGCCTTTCAAGGGGCCGGAGTCGTTGTCACGGGGGCCGGTGGAGGTATCGGGGCCGCGCTTGCCCGGCGCTTCGCCGCCGAGGGGGCCCGGGTCGTCGTCAACGACCTGGACGCCGAGCGGGCCAAGCACGTCGCGGACGAGGTCGGGGGCATCGCCGTGCCCGGGGACGCCTCGGCGATCGTCGGGGACGCCCGGGACGCGCTCGGCGGGACCGTCGACGTGTACTGCGCCAACGCCGGTGTCGCCTTCGACGGTGTCGATGCCGAGCAGGCGCTGGACGAGAAGGCGTGGGCGACGTCCTGGGACGTGAACGTCATGGCCCATGTCCGGGCGGCTGAGCAACTGCTGCCCGCCTGGCTGGAGCGCGGCAGCGGCCGGTTCGTCTCCACCGTCTCCGCCGCCGGGCTGCTCACCATGATCGGCGCCGCCCCCTACGCCGTCACCAAGCACGGCGCCCTCGCCTACGCCGAGTGGCTGTCGCTGACGTACCGGCACCGGGGCGTGAAGGTCCACGCCATCTGCCCGCAGGGCGTCCGCACCGACATGCTCGCCGCCACCGGCAGCGCGGGCGACCTGGTGCTGCAGCCGACCGCCATCGAGCCGGAGGCCGTCGCGGACGCCCTGGTCAAGGGCATCGAGGAGGACCGGTTCCTGATCCTGCCGCACCCGGAGGTCGCCGCCTATCACCAGGCCCGGGCCGCTGACCCCGACCGGTGGCTGACCGGGATGAACCGCATCCAGCAGCAGTGGGAGGAGAGCCGGTGACAGAGTCCCGATACGCCGCCAAGCCCTGGCTGGACCTGCTCGACGAGGCCCAGAAGGGCCCGATAAGCCCCGCCGGCTCCCTTGTGCACGCCCTGCGGCGGGTGGTGTCCGAGACACCGGACAGCGACTTCCTGGCCTACTTCGACGGCCGGCTGACCTACCGGGAGGTCGACGAGCTCAGCGACTCCGTCGCCGGGCACCTCGCGGCGCGCGGCCTGGAGCACGGCGACCGGGTCGCGGTGCTCCTGCAGAACTCCCCGCACTTCGTGCTCGCCGTGCTCGGCGCGTGGAAGGCCGGCGCGGTCGTCGTGCCCGTCAACCCGATGTACAAGGCGGGCGAGGTGACCCACGTCCTGCGGGACGGCGAGGTGGCCGCGTTGATCTGCTCGGACCGGGCGTGGGAGTCGTATCTGCGCGAGACGGCGGCGGACTCGCCCGTGCGGATCGTGCTCACCGGGTGCGAGCTGGACTTCCAGACGCGTGACGACGCGCGCGTGCTCACCTTCGAGCGGCTGCCGCAGGCCCCGGACGCCGATGACCTGGTGACGGTGGCGCGGGCCGGGCACAAGGCGCCCGAGGACCGGGAACCCGGCCCCTCCGACATCGCGCTGATCAGCTACACCTCCGGCACCAGCGGCACGCCCAAGGGCGCCACCAACACGCACGGCAACATCATGTACAACGCCGAGCGCCAGCGGACCGGGCTGGGGCTGCCCGAGCGGCCCGTGTACTTCGCGATGGCGCCCCTGTTCCACATCACGGGCATGGTCTGTCAGTTCGGCGCCTGTCTGAACAGCGGGGGCACGCTCGTACTGGCCTACCGCTTCGAGGCGGGCACGGTGCTGGACGCGTTCGCCGAGCACGCGCCGCACTACACGGTCGGCCCGTCCACGGCCTTCATGGCGCTGGCCGCCCACCCCTCCGTCACCCGTGAGCACTTCTCCTCCTTCCGGGTGATCTCCTCCGGCGGCGCCCCGCTGCCGCCCGCGCTGGTGGAGAAGTTCCGGGCGGGCTTCGGTCCGTACATCCGCAACGGCTACGGGCTGACCGAGTGCACCGCGCCCTGCGCCTCCGTGCCGCCCGGTCTGGAGGCGCCCGTCGACCCGGCCTCCGGGACGCTCGCCGTGGGCCTGCCCGGCCCCGACACGGTCGTACGGATCGTCGACGACAACGGCGACGAGGTGCCCTTCGGCGAGCAGGGCGAGATCGCCGTACGCGGCCCGCAGGTCGTGCCCGGCTACTGGCGGCGTGCCGACGCCACCGCCGAGACCTTCCCCGGAGCCGAGCTGCGCACCGGCGACATCGGCTTCATGGACGAGCAGGGCTGGCTGTACGTCGTCGACCGCAAGAAGGACATGATCAACGCGTCCGGCTTCAAGGTGTGGCCGCGCGAGGTCGAGGACGTGCTCTACACGCACCCGGCGGTGCGCGAGGCCGCCGTGGTCGGGGTGCCCGACGGCTATCGCGGGGAGACCGTCAAGGCGTACATCAGCCTGCGTCCGGACGCCGAGACGGACCCGGATGCACTCGCCGCGTACTGCAAGGAGAGACTGGCCGCTTACAAGTACCCGCGCCAGGTGGAGATCCTGCCCGACTTGCCGAAGACGGCCAGTGGGAAGATCCTCCGTCGGGAACTGCGTTCCCGGACGCAAGGCAATTGACCAGCAGTACGGAAAGGCAGGTGGCGGCAGTGCCCAGGACGACGGACTCGGACGGCATCCCCGTGCCTCAGCGGCTCCTGGCCGCCGCCACCCGGCTCTTCGCCGAGCGGGGCTACGACCGCACCTCGGTACAGGAGATCGTCGAGGCGGCAGGCGTCACCAAGGGGGCGCTGTACCACTACTTCGGCTCCAAGGACGATCTGCTGCACGAGGTGTACGCGCGCGTGCTGCGCATCCAGCAGGAGCGGCTGGACGCCGTCGCGGACGCGGACGAGCCGGTGGAGCAGCGGCTGCGGTCCGCGGCCGCGGACGTCGTGGTGACGACCATCGACAACCTCGACGACGCGATGATCTTCTGGCGGTCGATGCACCATCTCAGCCCCGAGAAGAACAAGCAGGTCCGCTCCGAGCGGCGTCGCTACCACGAGCGCTTCCGCGCGCTGGTGGAGGAGGGCCAGGAGACGGGCGTCTTCTCGAGGACGACACCGGCGGACCTGGTGGTGGACTACCACTTCGGCTCGGTCCACCACCTGTCGACGTGGTACCGGCCGGATGGCCCCATGACGCCCCAGCAGGTCGCAGACCACCTGGCCGACCTCCTGATGCGGGCACTGCGCCCCTGTCCCAGGG
>NZ_JBSHKH010000233.1:0-5873 GCF_053643595.1 Streptomyces sp. NPDC055506
GTGACGGGCAGTTCCTTCAACTGGATGTTGCGGAAGGAGACCTGGTCGTCGGCGCCATGGTTCTGGAGGCCGATGTAGCCGTCGGTCAGGCTCCGCTGGGGGTCCTTGTTGGTGAAGTCGTTGATCTTGACTCCGTTGAGGAACACCTGGAGGCGTTCGCCCTGGACCTTGATCTCGTAGGAGTTCCACTGGCCGGGCGGCCGCAGGACCTGGTCACGGGCCTTGATGTTCGCCGACTTGAAGGAGTAGACGGAGCCCGTGGTGCGCTCGGGCGCGTCCGTGGCGTCGATCTGGATCTCGTAGCCCTTGTTCACTGCGGACCAGGGGTCGTCGGAGGCCGGGAAGCCCACGAAGATCCCGGAGTTGTCGTCGCCCCGCATCTTCCAGTCGAGCTTGAGCGAGTACGACTTCAGCTCCTTGGCCTGGTACCAGAGCAGGCCCATGCCGCCCTCGGACTCCATCACGCCGTCCTTGACGACGAACTTGCCGGGGCCGGCCTGCTTCCAGCCTTCCAGGGTCTGGCCGTTGAAGATCTTCCGGTAGTCCTTGGCCGGCTTGCAGTCCGCCTTGACCTGGCCGGTGGCGTATTGGAGACCGCCGAGCAGATGGGCGCGGAAGGCCTCCTCGGCGTAGGACTCCTTGGTGTGGCCGCCGCCGGTGTAGAAGGAGCGGCCGCCGCCGTAGCTCTGGCACCAGGCGATCGGGTGGTCGCCCTTCATGTTCCCGCCCTGGTAGGTGGTCTCGTCCAGGGTGGCGAGGACCTTGGCCTGCTCACGCGGGTTGGTGCGGTAGTTGTACCACTCGTCGGTGCGTTCCCAGGCATCGCCGAGGTGCGCGGTCGACGGGTGGTCGTGGTCCTCGACGCGCACGGTGGCCTTCTGGATGGCCGGGTGCGAGTCGAAGTAGGCGCCGACGAGGCCGCCGTAGAACTGCCAGTCGTACTCGGTGTCGGCGGCGGCGTGGATGCCCAGGTAACCGCCGCCGCCCGCCACGTAGTCCTCGAACGCCTTCTGCTGCTCGGCGTTGAGCACGTCACCGGTGGTGGACAGGAAGGCCACCGCGTCGTACTTGGCGAGGTTCGTCGTGGTGAACTGGCGGGCCTCCTCGGTGGCGTCGACCGTGATGCCGGCCGGGCCGCCGAGCTCCTTCAGGGCGGTGATGCCGGCCGGGATGGAGTCGTGGCGGAAGCCGGCGGTCTTGGAGAAGACCAGGACCTTCTTGCCGCCCTTGAACGGCTCCTTGGAGAACTCGAAGTCGTCCACGTCGTACAGCGCGCCCTCGCCGCCCTTGAAGACGAGGTAGATGTCCGTGGTCTTCTTGGGCAGCGACCGGAGGGGCACGTCGACGTTCTGGAAGGTCTCCCAGCCGCCGGTCGGCGGGATGTACGCCGAGCCGTGCAGCGGGCCGTCGGGCGAGCCGGTGCGCAGTTCGATGAAGCCGCCCGCGCCGCCGGAGGAGGCCCGCACGGTCATCTTCTTCTGCCCGTCGAACCGGTAGGGGCTGAAGGAGATCCAGTCGCCGTCGTCGATGTTGCCTACGGTCTTGCCGCCGTTGGCGCCGGTCTTCTCGATCACCGTCACGCCCGACTGGGTGGTGAAGTGCTCGCCCTGTCGGTGCAGCGGCTGGAGCACGGTGCGGGCGGTGCCGGTCAGCGTCTCCTGGCCGTTCGCCCCGCCGTCGGTGTAGCTGGCGCCGACGACGCCGTAGATGTTGGCGTTGGGGTCGTGGCCGCCGTCACCGGGGGGCGGCTTCAGCGTGCCCTCGCAGCCCATCTCGCTGGTCAGCTCGTGGGCGTGGGAGTCGTGGCCGAGACTGTAGGCGACCTTGACCTTGGAGCAGTCGACGGTCTCCTCGGGGTCGGTGACGGTCACCTTGAACGGGACGGGCTTGCCGAATTCGGCCATGGTGCCGTTGCCCGGGATGTCGATCCTCACCTTGGGCTCGGTGTTGCCGACCACGATCCGGGTGCTGGCGTTGCCGGTGTTGCCCTCGGCGTCCTTGGCGGTGAAGGTCGCGGTGTAGGTGCCGACCTTCTTGTACTTGTGGGTGGGGTTGAGGCCCTCTCCCTTGGTGCCGTCGCCGAAGTCCCAGCTGTAGGTGAGGTCCGGGGAGTCGGCGTCCTTGGCCGAGCCGGTGAACTTGACCTTCAGGCCTGCCGCTCCGGACGTCTTGTCGGCGCTGACCTCTGCGATCGGCGAGAAGCCGTCCTCGGCGTTCTCGATCCGGTACAGCGCGGAGTGCTCGTCGCCCTGGAACCAGGAGACGCCGTAGTCGAGGACGTAGAGCGCGCCGTCGGGGCCGAACTCCATGTCCATGATCTGGGTGCCGGTCCACGGGAAGTCGTTGATCTTCGCGACCGAGCCGTCGGTGTTCTGCTCGATCCGCTTGATCCAGCGGCGGCCGAACTCACCGGCGAAGAAGTCACCGTCGTAGGCCTCGGGGAACTTCACCTTGGAGTCGAGGTCGGGGTCGTAGCGGTAGACCGGGCCGGCCATCGGGGACTCGGAGCCGCTGCCGAACTCGGGCAGCGAGCCGCCGTCGTACGGGATCCAGGCGGCCTGCACGGGCGGCAGGTCGGTGAGGCCCGTGTTGTACGGCGAGGTGTTCTTCGGGGCGGCGCAGTCGAACTTCTCGCCGGACTCCTTGGTGGCGAAGTCGTAGTCGACGTACGCGTCGTTGTTGCCGGTGCAGAACGGCCAGCCGAAGTTGGCGGCCTTGGTGACCTTGGCGAACTCGACCTGTCCCCCCGGGCCCCGCTTGGGGTCGGCGGCGCCCGCGTCGGGGCCGTAGTCGCCGACGTAGACGATGCCGGTCTTGTCGTCGACGCTCATCCGGAACGGGTTGCGGAAGCCCATCGCGTAGATCTCGGGGCGGGTCTTCTCGGTGCCCGGGGCGAAGAGGTTGCCCGCCGGGACGGTGTACGAGCCGTCCTCGGCGACCTTGATGCGCAGGATCTTGCCGCGCAGGTCGTTGGTGTTGGCGGAGCTGCGGCGGGCGTCGAAGGCGGGGTTGCGGCCCTCGCGGTCGTCGATCGGGGTGTAGCCGTCGGAGGCGAAGGGGTTGGTGTCGTCGCCGGTCGACAGGTAGAGGTTGCCGTCCGCGTCGAAGTCGATGTCGCCGCCGACGTGGCAGCAGATGCCGCGGGAGGCCGCGACGTCGATGACCTTCTTCTCGCTGGCCGTGTTCAGCGTGCCGTTGGCGTTCAGGGTGAACCGGGAGAGTCGGTTGACGCCGTCGAACTTCTTGAACTCCTCGGCGGTGCCGGTCTCCGGGGCGTCGCCCGCGGGGGTGTCCAGCGGCGGGGCGTAGTAGAGGTAGATCGCCCGGTTGTTCTTGAAGTCCGGGTCGATGCCGACGCCCTGGAGGCCCTCCTCGTCGTGGCTGTAGACGGGGATCTTGCCGGCGATCTTGGTGACGCCGCCCTGGTCGGTGAGGCGCAGTGTGCCGTCGCGCGAGGTGTGCAGCACGCTGCGGTTCGGGAGCACGGCCAGCGACATCGGCTCGCCCGTCTCAGGTTCGCCCTTGGCGAGCGGCACCTGCTGGAACTGGCCCTCGGCGGCCGCCGGTTCGTCGTGCTCCGGGTGACCGGGGTGGGCCCCGGCGACGGTGGCCGGGGCGCCCACGGCCAGGAGCAGGCCGGTGAACAGGGCGACGGTGGTGCGCAGCCTGGGATGGCCGGCGGTGCGGGTGCCTCTGAGTCTGGTTCTGTGCACGAAGTCCCTCCGGGAACGGGGTGGGCCGTACGGGATGGGTGCGTAGACGTGCGGTGCGGGCGCCGGGGTGCGCCGTCACCCCGGAGGTGTGTGACCTGAACAAGGAAGGTGCGTGGTTCAGCTGTTGAACGCGGCGTCGAAGGACGCGCTGGGCGGGTCGAAGTCGAAGGCCTTCAAGCGGGTCAGCGCCTCGGGCGCCCCCTGGAGCCGGTCCATGCCGGCGTCCTCCCACTCGACCGAGACCGGGCCCTGGTAGTCGATGGAGCGCAGCATCCGGAAGACGTCCTCCCAGGGGACGTCGCCGTGCCCGGCGGAGACGAAGTCCCAGCCGCGCCGCGGGTCGCCCCAGGGCAGGTGGGAGCCGAGCCGGCCGTTGCGTCCGTCGAGGCGCTTGCGGGCCTCCTTGCAGTCGACGTGGTAGATCCGGTCGCGGAAGTCCCAGAGGAAACCGACCGGGTCGAGGTCCTGCCACACGAAGTGCGAGGGGTCGAAGTTGAGCCCGAAGGCGGGGCGCCGGCCGACCGCCTCCAGCGCGCGGACCGTCGTCCAGTAGTCGTAGGCGATCTCGCTGGGGTGCACCTCGTGCGCGAACCGCACGCCTTCGGCGTCGAAGACGTCCAGGATCGGGTTCCAGCGGTCGGCGAAGTCCTGGTAGCCGCGTTCGATCATCGCGTCGGGGGCGGGCGGGAACATGGCGACCAGGTGCCAGATGGCGGAGCCGGTGAAGCCGATGACGGTGTCGACGCCGAAGGCGGCCGCGGCGCGCGCGGTGTCTTTCATGCGTGCCGCGGCCCGCTGCCGTACGCCTTCCGGGTCTCCGTCGCCCCACACCGTGTCCGGCACTATGGCCTGGTGGCGTTCGTCGATGATGGCGTCGCAGACGGCCTGGCCGACGAGGTGGTTGGAGATGGCCCAGCATTTGAGGCCGTACTTGTCGAGCAGCGCCCGGCGGCCGTCGAGATACCCCGGGTCTGAGAGCGCCTTGTCGACTTCGAAGTGGTCGCCCCAGCAGGCGAGTTCGAGGCCGTCGTAGCCGAAGTCGCGGGCGAGCCGGCAGACCTCCTCCAGGGGCAGGTCCGCCCACTGGCCGGTGAACAGCGTGAACGTACGCGGCATCGCGCGTCAGCCTCCTCAGACCGCAATCGGGGTGTAGACGGAGTTCTTCTCGGCGCTCTCCTCGACCGCCGCGAGCACGCGCTGCACCTGCAGCCCGTCGGCGAAGGACGGATCGGGGCGGCGGCCCTCGGCGACGGCGTGGACCAGGTCGCGGGCCTGGTGGACGAAGGTGTGCTCGTAGCCGAGGCCGTGGCCCGGCGGCCACCAGGCGTCCAGGTAGGGGTGGTCGGGTTCGGTGACGAGGATGCGGCGGAAGCCGGCCTCCGCGCCGGGCTCGGTGCCGTCGTGGAACGACAGCTCGTTCAGCCGCTCCAGGTCGAAGGCGAGCGAGCCGCGCTCCCCGTTGAGCTCGATGCGCAGGGCGTTCTTGCGGCCGGTGGCGTAGCGGGTGGCCTCGAAGGAGGCCAGGGCGCCGGACGGGAAGCGGGCCGTGAACAGCGCGGCGTCGTCCACGGTGACCTCGCCGGTGCCCGCGGACGAGACCGCGGCCAGCCCGCTGGTGGCGCCGGTGGGCAGCGGGCGCTCCCGTACGAAGGTCTCGGTCAGCGCGGAGACGCCCGCCAGCCGCTCCCCCGTCAGATACTGCGCGAGGTCGATGATGTGCGCGCCCAGGTCGCCGAGCGAGCCCGAGCCGGCCTGCTCCCTGCGCAGCCGCCAGGTCAGCGGGAAGTGCGGGTCGACGAGCCAGTCCTGGAGGTACGTCACACGCACGTGCCGCAGCCTGCCCAGGCGGCCCTCGGCGACCATCCGGCGGGCCAGGGCGGTGGCCGGCACCCGGCGGTAGTTGAAGCCGACCATCGCCACCTGGCCGCGTGCGTGCGCCTCTTCGGCGGCGCGTTCCATCGAGGCGGCTTCCTCGACGGTGTTGGCGAGGGGCTTCTCGCACAGGACGTGCTTGCCTGCGGCCAGGGCGGCGAGGGCGATCTCGGCGTGGCTGTCGCCGGGGGTGCAGATGTCGACGAGGTCGATGTCGTCCCGTTCGACGAGGGCACGCCAGTCGGTCTCGACGGACGCCCAGCCGTGCCGGTCCGCCGCCGCCCGTGC
>NZ_JBSHKH010000234.1:0-5859 GCF_053643595.1 Streptomyces sp. NPDC055506
GTGTCCACCCCGCTGCTCCCCAGCGCGGCGGACACGGCGGCCGCCCGGGACGCCGTCCGGCAAGCCGCGGCCCGCCGTCCCGGGCGCCCGGCCGAGCAGGTGGTGCAGGTGCAGATCGGACGGCTGGAGGTCACCGCGGGCGGCGCGCCGCAGGGCGGTGGCGACAGGCCCCGGTCACGGGACGCGGAGCGCCCCCGGGCCGCGGTCAGCCTCGCGGACTATCTGGCCAGGGGACGCGAGTGAGTGACAAGCGACGGCACGGCAGCCGTACGACGAGCAGGACCAGGACGAGGAGAGGGACCGAGGAACCGACGCCATGAGCAACGCACTTGCCCTCGCCCATGTCACCCAGGCCCTCGCCCTGCTGATCGAGGCCAACCTTCCGCCGGACATCGACATCGCGGTGAAGGTCGAGCCGCGCAAGCCGCCGGCCGACCCGCCCCTCGAGCCGACCATCACCGTGTTCCTGTACCAGGTCACGCCCAACACCTCGCAGCGCAACAACGACCTGCCGGCCCGGGCGTCCGACGGAACGCTGGTCCGGCGGCCGGCCGCCGCGCTCGACCTGCACTACCTGATCAGTGCGTACGGCGAGGAGGCGGAACTGGTCGGGCAGCGCCTGATCGGCTCGGTGGTGCGCACCCTGCACGAGATACCCGTACTGCCCAGGGACATCATCGAACTCGCCGGTCAGCGGCCGCACTTGAGCGGGAGCGACCTGGCCGGGGCGGTGCAACGGGTGCGGTTCACGCCGACCGTGATGGATGTCGACGAGACGTCCAAGCTGTGGGGGATGCTCCACCAGACGCCGTACACGCTGTCCGTCGTCTACCAGGCGGTCCTGGTCCTCATCGACGGGCGCGAGACGCCGGTGCCGGCGAAGCCGGTGGAACGGCCGGAGGTGCGGGTCCTGCCGTTCGGGGCGCCGGGCGCGCCGGTGCCGCCGGCCTCGCCGGAGCCGGCGCCCGAGGGACCGCCGTCGCAGGGTGCCGCGGAGCCGTCCGACGTACCTGTGAAGGCCGTCGCCAAGACACCGGCGAAGACACCCGCGAAGGCGACCCGGGGACGTAAGCCCGCGCCGCCCGCCAGGGCCGCGAAGAAGACGGCCGCCAAGTCCGCCAAGCCCCCGCAGATCCGGCCGGCGGCGGAGCACACGGACGGCGACGAGGACACGGAGAACTGAGGCACATGGGAGCGGCGGGGGCAGGTGAGGACATGAGAGCGCAGGGCACGGCCGGGGCGGGGAGGACGGCTGCCGCCGCGCCGGGCGTCGGCCCGACGCTGACGGCCGAGATCCGGCGTGTCCTGGCCCGCGTCGACGCTCATGCGAGGCGCGCGGCGGGGGAGACGCTCGGGGGCGCGGCCTCGCCTCGCGGTGCGCAGGCTGGTGCTGGTGCTGGTGCTGGTGCTGGTGCTGGTGCTGGTGCTGGTGCTGGTGCGGGTGCGGGTGCGGGGCGTGCGGCGGGAGAAGGCCCGGGCGGGTCAGCCGCGCAGCGTGTCTCGCAGGGTCCCGACGGCGCCGCCGCCCAGCGTGTCCCGCAGAACCCCGACGGCAGCGCCGCCCGCGACGATGTGGGTACGCCGCCGGAAGGGCCCGACGCCACGCAGACCCCCGTGCCCGGGGCCGTCGTCGACGGTCCTGGTACCGCCCCCCTCGACGCCCTGGTCGCCTGCTTCGGGCTCACCGTGTTCGAGCGTGACCTCGTGCTGCTCGCCGCCGCGCAGGAGCTGGAGCCGACGACCGGCGCCCGGTGTGCCGCCGCGAGCGGTGATCCGGAGCGGGCGTACCCGACGTTCTCGCTCGCCCTGGCCGCCCTGGACGAACCGCACTGGAGCGCTCTGCCGCCCGTGTCGCCGCTGCGCCGCTGGCGGATCGTGGAGCTGGACGACACGTCACGGCTGACGACGTCCCGGCTCCGGCTCGACGAACGCATCCTGCACTTCCTGCTCGGCTCGCCCTACTTGGACGCCCGGCTGCACGGCCAGCTGCGCCGCACGCCGGTGCCCGACCGGCTGCCGCCGTCGTACGACCTCGCCGCGAGCGGCGTCGCGGCCGGCTGGACGGACGGCGCCCGCCCCGACACGCCGCTGCTCGTCGAACTGGTCGGCGGCGACCTGCGCAGCCGTGCCGACATCGCCGCCGCGGCCGCCGCGCGCGCCGGGCTCGGGCTGTACGCGCTGAGCGCCGAGGACATCCCCGTCGACCCCGCCGAGCGCGACCGGTTCGCCCGGCTGTGGCAGCGCGAGGCGATCCTGCTGCCCGCCGCGCTGCTCCTGGAGTTCGGTGAGCCGGACCGGGATCAGCAGGCCGCCACGGAGGCGTTCCTGGCCGGGGCCGCCGTACCGGTCGTCGTGTCGAGCGCCGACCCGCGCCGCACGGACCGCCCGCACGGCACCCGGGTCAGCGTGCCGAGCCTGGACGACGAGGAGCAACTGGCGCTGTGGGGCGACGCGTTCGGTGATGTGGCCGACCTGGAGGAGAGCGAACTGCGGTCCCTGATCGCCCAGTTCCAGCTGCCCCCGCACGTCGTACGGTCCGCCGCCGCCACCGTCCGCCGTGAACTGCCCTACGAGGACGAGCTCGACGCCGCCGGCCTGGCCTGGCGGGCCGGTATGGACGAGGCCCGGGTCGGCATGGACGAACTCGGCCGCCGTATCGAACCGCAGGCCGGCTGGAACGACCTCGTGCTGCACGAGCGGCAGACCGGCGTGCTGCGGGAGATCGTCGCGCATGTGCGTCAGCGCGCCATGGTCCACCAGGAGTGGGGCTTCGCGGCCACCCTGCGCCGCGGCCTGGGGGTCACCGCGCTCTTCGCGGGCGGCTCCGGCACCGGGAAGACCCTGGCCGCCGAGGTGATGGCGAAGGAACTCGGCCTCGACCTGTTCGTCATCGACCTCTCGCAGGTCGTCAGCAAGTACATCGGTGAGACCGAGAAGAACCTCCGCCGTGTCTTCGACGCCGCCGAACGGGGCGGCGCGCTCCTCCTCTTCGACGAGGCCGACGCCCTGTTCGGCAAGCGCAGCGAGGTCAAGGACAGCCACGACCGGTACGCCAACCTCGAGGTCAGCTATCTGCTGATGCGGATGGAGGCCTACCGCGGTCTCGCCATCCTCACCACCAACATGAAGAAGGCCCTGGACAACGCCTTCCTGCGGCGCATCCGCTTCGTCGTCGACTTCCCCTTCCCGGCAGAGCACGAACGCGCCGAGATCTGGCGCCGTGTGCTGCCGCCGCAGGCCCCGGTGAAGGACATCGACCCGCGGTTGCTCGCACAGCTGACCGTGGCGGGCGGCTCGATCCGCAACATCGCCCTGTCCGGCGCGTTCCTCGCCGCCGAGGAGGGCGAGTCCCTCCAGATGCGGCACATGCTCGCGGGAGCCCGTACCGAATACCTCAAGCTGGAACGCTCCTTGACGCCGACGGAGGTCCGCGGATGGGTGTGACACAGACAGGTGGGACGCAGACGGGTGGGACGCGCACCGGTACAACACAGACCGGTGGGACGCGGGTGGGTGCGACATCGGCGCCGCGCGAGATCCGCGTGGAGATCGGCGAGCTGGTCCTCGACGGCTTCCGCGCGGACCCGGACCGGGTGTCGGCCGCCTTCGAGGACGAGCTGACCCGGCTGGTCCGCGAGCGCGGCGTGCCCGCCGACGGTCCTTGGACGGCCGATGTCCTGTCCGGCCTGCCCCCGCTGCCCGCAGGCCTGTCCGCACGCCGCCTCGGGCAGGAACTGGCGCGCGCGGTGCACGAAGGCCTGTGCGGTCGCGGGGAGGTGACGTCATGAGCGGCTCACCGACCCAGGACAGCCGTTCCGAGCAGTCCGCCGAGCAGCGCCGCCGCAAGCGCAAGGAGCGTGCGGCCACGTCCCGTGCCCCCGAGCCGAAGAACATCGTCAGCGGCGCGGGTCAGCCGCTCGACCCGGGCGTACGACGGGAGCTGGAGGAGCGCCTCGGGCACGACCTGAGCCGCGTACGCCTGCACACCGGCCGGGACGCCGGTCAGCTCGCGGACCTGCTCGGCGCGGACGCGGTCGCCGTCGGCCAGGACATCTTCTTCGGCGAAGGGGCGTACCGGCCGGGCACGGACGAGGGCCGCCGGCTTCTCGCCCACGAGCTGCTGCACACCATCCAGAACCCGCACGGCCTCGGCACCCTGCGGGCAGGCCGCGACCTGGGCGCGGTGAGCCTGCCGCAGCAGGCCATCGAACGGGAGGCCGAGTCGGCCGCGCAGGAGCTGGTACGGGGCACGGAACCCGGGCCGGACGCGGCCGTGGACCTCGACCAGGCCCAGGCCACCCCCGGCTGGCTCCGCTACGCGACCGTCGACGCCGACCGCCGCCGCACGGAGCAACTGGACCCCGCGACCCTCGTCGACCGCCTCGCCAACGGCCTGCTGCGTTCCCTGCGCGGCGACCCGGAAGACCGGTCGGGCCGCGTCCGGATCCAGCTGGCCCGCATGGCGCCCGAGGTGCAGGACAGCGTCCTGGACCGACTGGAACTGCGGCTGCCCGTGCCCGTCGTCGACCGGCTGCTGGAGGGCGTGGAGGAGACGGAGCGGTCGGGCCCGCTGCCGATGGAGGCCGCCGCGGCTCCACTGGCCGTACCCGGTGCGGCGGAGGAGATCGAGGAGGAGCGCGCTCGCGAGGACTCCGAAACCGATGCCGCCCCCGGCCGGGACGTACGGCCGGGCGAGCCCGGCAAGCCCGGTGGGGAAGCGCAGGACGGCCGGTCCGCGCCCGGTGGCGACCGGGAAGAGGACGCCGGGAACCAGGACGGCGAAGGATCCGCCTCCGGCGACGCCGACCAGGAGAACGCCCAGGAGCCCGCCCAGGGCGGCGCCGGTTCGGCCGGGCGGCAGCAGGAGGGCTCCAAGGACGAGCAGGAGCGCTCGCAGGGCCGGCAGGAGGACAAGGACGCCTCCGGCCGGGACGCCGAGAAGGACGCCGCCGACGAACGCAAGGACGCCTCGGACACCGAACGCGACCAGCAGGACCAGGACAAGCAGGACGAGCGCGACGCCGAGGAGGACCGGGGCGGCCCCGAGGACGAGGCGGCCCAGGACCCCGAGAAGCAGGCCGGCGAGCAGGAGCGGCGCGAGGACGAGGGCGCGTCCGAGGCGACCCGCCGCCAGGCCCCCGCCCCGGGCACCGTCGACCGCAGCGGCGCCGAGCCCGGCGAGAAGTCCCGGACCGGCGGGGACACCGGAACGGCCCGTGCGGTGGGCGACCCCGAGAACGAACAGGACGGCGACGACGAGCCGTTGGGCCTGGACGCGGAACCCGCGCAGGACGACACGGAACGGGAGGCGGGCGACGACACGGCCGGGGCGGCCGGCGCGCAGCCCGTGCCCGATGCCGACCTGGTCGGATACACGGACGCGGCGAAGAACCCGAACCTCGTCGAGGAGCGGCGGAAGGGTACGGCCCCGCTGCCCAGCCCGTCGTCCGCCTCCGAAGCCCCGGCGCCGGACGCGGCACCGCAGGAGGCCACGCCCGCCACCGCATCCCCGGACACCGCGGCGCGCTCCGAGGACGACGAAGGCAGCGGGTCCTTCGAAGACCTCCTGAGTGGTACGGCTGACGCGCAGCAGACCGATGCGTCCGGAGCCGGAGGCGCCCTCGGTGCGGCGTCTCCCGGTGCGGCCTCGACGGCGGACACCGCCGGGACGGAACGGGACCGGAAGCAGTCGGACGAACGCAAGGAGGACGCCGAGGCAGCACGGCGCGACGAGGAGGCCCGGACCTCGGACGCCGCGGCGACCGGTGCGGCCGCAGGGCCCGGTGAGACGGCCGCGCCCGACCAGTTGGCCAAGTCGGGCGAGGACGCCCGTGCGCAGGGCGCCGGTTCGCCGTCGGG
>NZ_JBSHKH010000235.1:0-5857 GCF_053643595.1 Streptomyces sp. NPDC055506
CCGACACCCCTCGGTCCGCCGCAGCCCACACGGCAGTCGGTGAGCCGGTTGGCCGGTGGCAGATCACGGCGCAGAGGTATCGGTGGGACGTCGTAGACCGCCGCCAGCTCGATGGCCCAGTCCTCCACACACTGCCGCATGGCAGCCGGCGCCGAGCCTAGGGACCGCACCATGTGATCGACGATGCCGAGCTTCCGGCGCGCGGGGCCCGGCACCATCCAGCCGCTCGCCCTGGGGGGTGTTGCTGACGTAGCCTTCTGCGCTGGTGTTGATTCGGGCGCTGGTCCCGATATCGTTGGGTTTCTTTTGGGAGTTGCTGGCATGGTTGCTGGTCGTGTGGTGCGATTCGACAGTGCGCGGGGTTATGGGTTCATCGCTCCGGACGATGGTGATGAGGACGTCTTCCTGCACGTCAACGACTTGAGGATGCCGGAGCACCAGTTGCATCCGGGCCTCGTCGTCGAATTCGAGGTCGCGGAGGGAGACCGCGGGCCGAAGGCCTCGGCTGTGAGGCCGGCCGCGGGAGCCAACGGCAAGCCGCGGGACGTCGCCGCGGGATCCCTCGCGGGGCCCGTCAGGCAACTGGACGGCGACGATTCACTGTGCGACGTGCTCACCGCGAACGAGTACCTCCACGAGGTCACCGAGGTCCTGCTCTCCGCGGCCCCCTCACTGACCGGGGAACAGATCCTCCAGATTCGTCGCGGGCTGCTCCAGTTCGGAAAGAACCACGGGTGGACCGAAGACTGAGAGATCACGGCAGGGCGCCTACTGAGAGGCCTACCGACCCTTCACCCGGCAGCCTCGGGGCAGCACCCGTGGACGAAACGGCTCCACTCCACGACCCTCGGCACCCGCACCGGCTCGATCGGCAGCATCACACGCCGCCCCCGTCATGTTTTCCGCGGTCCTGCAAGAGGGCCGCTGGCCTCCGGGCCCGGCATGGCCGTGTCCCCCTGTCGAAGGCATGACCTGGGGGGTGGTGTCAGTGCGCCGTGAGGCGCTGAGAACTCGTGCGGTGGTGAGAGACCATCGCCATCATCCCCGTCGCAGCAGGGTGATGAAGCTGGGGGCAGCCTGACCCGGGAGATGCCGGTGAGGGCGAGAGCGGCCCCGACAAAGCCGGGACGGGCCAGAACTGCCAGATGGCTCGGGTCCGGCAAGCGTGACGGAGAGGAGCACGAGAGGAACCAGCGTTAGCCTCGATCTTTCGCGAGGGTCCACCGACGAAGTCGGTGGACCCTTTCGCTTTCTGGGGCAGATGGTGGGCAGGCGGCGGCCCGACTGTCGCGTCGGGTGGGCGCCGGGTTCCACTGCCCGGGGCGGGGTGGTGCTGTCGTCGGGACGGTGGAAAGGCGCTGCTCAGCCGGGGTTGGGTAGGAGCGCGAGCCGTTCGAGGGCGGCGGTGATCTCGCCGGTCCAGGGCCAATGGCGGGTGAGGCGGAGAATCCGGCGTGCGATCCGCAGTGGAATCCCGATGAGTGCCTCTGTGTGGTCCTGGACCCAGCCCGACCATGGGGCGGCCGTCTCTATGCCTGCTCCCCGGTCTGGCTCTGCGAGGGGAAGGGCTGTCAGCACTGAGGGGGCTCCGTTCCTCGGTGTGGCAGTGCGCGGGCCCCGCCTACCCACAGTCGCGGCAAGCATGATCGTCGATCCCGCAGGGCGGGACGGACTTACGGCAGCCCCTCTTGACAGCCCTCGGGCGCCACGGGCAATCTTCCGTTAAGCAGAAACGTGATTCCGTAATACGGAATACCTTCTGGAAGGCACGTCGGAAGACAAGGAAGGGAGCGCCGACCCGATGGGATTCGCAGACCAGCGCTTCAACGTCAACCTGTCGATCCTCTTCACGGAGCTCCCCCTCCTGGAGCGTCCCGCTGCCGCCGCCGCGGCCGGCTTCACCGCGGTCGAGCTGTGGTGGCCCTGGATCGACTCGCCCGTCCCGGAGCGTTCCGAGCTCGACGCCCTGAAGCGGGCGATCGAGGAGGCGGGCGTCCAGCTCACCGGCCTGAACTTCTACGCCGGGCGCCTCCCGGGCCCGGACCGCGGCGCCCTGTCGGTTCCCGGCGAGGAGTCGGATCGGTTCCGCGCCAACATCGACGTGGCCGCCGACTTCGCCGCCTCCCTGGGCTGCACGGCCCTCAACGCCCTGTACGGCAACCGCGTCGAGGGCGTGGACCCGGCCGAGCAGGACGCGCTGGCGCTGGAGAACCTGACCCTGGCGGCCCGGGCCGCGGACCGGATCGGCGCGGTTCTGCTGATCGAGGCGCTGAACCAGCCCGAGTCACCGCTGTACCCGCTGGTATCCGCCCCGGCGGCCGTGGACGTCGTCGACAAGGTCAACGAGGCGACCGGCCTGGGCAACGCCCGGTTCCTGATGGACCTCTACCACCTGTCCATGAACGGCGAGGACCTCCCGTCGGTGATCGAGCGGTACGCCGCGAAGACCGGTCACGTCCAGATCGCCGACAACCCCGGCCGCGGCGCCCCCGGGACGGGCTCACTGCCCCTCGAAGACCTCCTCGACCAGCTGCGGAAGGCGGGCTACGACGGCTGGATCGGCCTCGAGTACAAGCCGGGCGACCGCCCGAGCGCCGAGACCTTCGACTGGCTGCCCCGCTGACCCTCGCACCGAAAGGCACCCATCATGACCACTGCACTTCCCAAGGTCGCCTGGATCGGCCTCGGCATCATGGGCTCCCCCATGTCCGAGAACCTGATCAAGGCGGGCTACGACGTCACCGGCTTCACCCTGGAGCAGGACAAGCTGGACCGTCTCGCGGCGGCGGGCGGCACCGCCGCCCCCTCCATCGCCGAGGCGGTGAAGGACGCCGACGTCGTCATCACGATGGTCCCGGCCTCCCCCCAGGTCGAGGCCATCTCCTACGGCCCCGACGGCATCCTGGAGAACGCCAGGTCCGGCGCCCTGCTGATCGACATGTCCTCGATCACGCCGCAGACCTCGGTCGACCTGGCGAAGGCGGCGAAGGACAAGGGCATCCGCGTCCTGGACGCCCCGGTCTCCGGTGGTGAGGCCGGCGCCATCGAGGCCGTGCTGTCCATCATGGTCGGCGGCGAGCAGAGCGACTTCGACGTCGCGAAGCCGATCCTCGAGGCGCTCGGCAAGACCATCGTGCTGTGCGGCCCGCACGGCTCCGGCCAGACCGTGAAGGCCGCCAACCAGCTGATCGTCGCCGTGAACATCCAGGCGTGTGCCGAGGCCGTGGTCTTCCTGGAGAAGTCCGGCGTGGACCTGAAGGCGGCCCTGGACGTCCTGAACGGCGGGCTCGCCGGCTCGACCGTGCTGACCCGCAAGAAGGACAACTTCCTCGGCCGGGACTTCAAGCCGGGCTTCCGTATCGATCTGCACCACAAGGACATGGGCATCGTCACGGACGCCGCCCGCAATGTCGGCGCGGCCCTGCCCGTCGGCGCCGTGGTCGCCCAGCTGGTCGCGAGCCTGCGTGCGCAGGGCGACGGCGGGCTGGACCACTCGGCGCTGCTGCGGGCCGTGGAGCGGCTGTCCGGCGCCCAGCTCTGACCCCCTTCCGACCCTCGTAGCCCCGGGGGTCCCCCAGATCCCGGGCGGCGCCGCCGCTGACATCTGTCCTGTCGCGCCCAAAGGGGCGGCGCCGCCCGGCCCAGCCATACCCACCACTTCAACAAACTGTTGACGCCTCCTTCGCCCCGACCCTAGGCTCCACGAAGCGGAAACATTTTTCCGCTGCCCTCTCGTATCGGAAGGTCACGATGTCGCAGCGCGTGCTCACCACCGAGTCCGGCGCCCCCGTCGCCGACAACCAGAACTCCGCCACCGCCGGCGCCGGCGGCCCGCTCCTGCTCCAGGACCAGCATCTGCTGGAGAAGCTGGCGCGCTTCAACCGCGAGCGCATCCCGGAGCGTGTGGTGCACGCCCGCGGCTCGGGCGCCTACGGCCACTTCGAAGTGACCGACGACGTCACGGAGTTCACGTACGCCGACTTCCTGAGCACCGTCGGCAGGCGCACCGAGGTCTTCGTGCGCTTCTCCACCGTGGCCGACTCGCTCGGCGGCGCGGACGCGGTGCGCGACCCGCGCGGCTTCGCGGTCAAGTTCTATACGGAGGAAGGCAATTACGACCTCGTCGGGAACAACACCCCGGTGTTCTTCATCAAGGACCCGATCAAGTTCCCGGACTTCATCCACTCGCAGAAGCGCGACCCGTTCACGGGCCGTCAGGAGCCGGACAACGTCTGGGACTTCTGGGCGCACTCCCCCGAGGCCACGCACCAGGTGACCTGGCTGATGGGCGACCGCGGCATCCCGGCCTCGTACCGGCACATGAACGGCTACGGCTCGCACACCTACCAGTGGACGAACAGCGCGGGCGAGGCGTTCTTCGTCAAGTACCACTTCAAGACCAACCAGGGCATCCGCTGCCTCAGCGCCGAGCAGGCCGCGGAGACCGTCGGCAGGGACGCGAACTCCCACCAGACGGACCTGCTCCAGGCCATCGAGCGGGGCGTGCGGCCGTCCTGGACCCTCTACGTCCAGCTCATGCCGGCGGCCGAGGCGGACGGCTACCGCTTCAACCCGTTCGACCTGACCAAGGTCTGGCCGCATCAGGACTACCCGCTGCGGCGCGTGGGCCGGCTGGTGCTGGACCGCAACCCGGACAACGTCTTCGCCGAGGTCGAACAGGCCGCGTTCTCCCCGAACAACTTCGTGCCGGGCATCGGCCCCTCGCCCGACAAGATGCTCCAGGGCCGCCTGTTCGCCTACGCGGACGCCCACCGCTACCGTCTGGGCGTCAACCACACCCTGCTTGCGGTGAACGCCCCGAAGGCGACGACCGCGCGGAACTACGGCCGCGACGGCCTCATGGCGGCCAACGCCCAGGGCCGCGGAGCGAAGAACTACGAGCCGAACTCCTACGACGGCCCGGCCGAGACCGGCCGGCCGCTGTCGGCCCCGCTGGCGGTCGGCGGCCACACGGGCACCCACGCGGCGCCCCAGCACACCAAGGACGACGACTTCTTCCAGGCCGGCGAGCTGTACCGGCTGATGTCCGCCGAGGAGAAGTCCCGGCTGATCGCGAACATCGCCGGCGGCCTCTCCCAGGTCTCCCGCGACGACGTGATCGAGAAGAACCTCGCGCACTTCCACGCCGCCGACCCCGAGTACGGGCGGCGCGTGGAGGAGGCGGTCCGCGCCCTGCGCGAGGAGTGAACTCCCTGACCGCGTCCGACCGCGCGGGGCGACCCGGATGAGGGGTGGTCGCCCCGGGCGCGGACGCGGGCAGGGTGTGGACCGCGGCGGCTGCGAGCCAGTGCGGTGGTGAAGGACCGGGAGCGGGCTTCTCGACCCGAGGGAAGCCCGTTCCGGGTCCCGTCGCACCGCCGCGGTCCCAGCACCACCCTGTGCGTCTCCCTCCTCCCTCCTCCCTCCCCTCACAGACCCCGTCCGGCGGCGCGAATGTCCTGTCGCGCCCAGCCTCGCGCCGCCGGACGGCTACCAGCCCGTTCAGGGTGCGGAACAGGTGCGTCCGCAGGAGCCTGAAGGCATGGCACATCCCACCGAGCACCCGCATGTCGTGGTCCACTCCCCCGCCCTGGACGGATCCCGCCGGGTCACCCTGGGCGAGGAGCCCCTGGGCGTCGCCACCCACGCCGACGACGTCGCCGAGATCCTGCGGCTGGCCGACCTGTACGTCACCGATGTCGCGGAGAGCGACCTCGTCGAGTGGCAGGGCGGCGGCCCGGACGACTGGCCGGGGCTCTCGGAGCACCACGACGCCTGATCACGCCTACGGCAGCGGTCGTAGACCCCGTACGGAACCCTCAAAAGAACCTCTGAACCCGGCCCCGGGGGCTTCAAC
>NZ_JBSHKH010000236.1:0-5855 GCF_053643595.1 Streptomyces sp. NPDC055506
CCCGCCCGGGTGCCCCCCTTCGCTTCTGCCGCCGCGTGCTCAGTTGCTGGAGACAGTGACCGTCTCGTCGTTCTTCAGCTGGTTCACCAGCGTCTTCACCTTGGCGGTGTCCCACTGGAGGTTGCCGTTCGCGGAGTTGCCCGAGATCGGCATGTTCATCGACTTGCCCTCGCCGCCGCTGACGCCCTTCATCGCCCAAAACATGGACGCCAGGTCGAACAGGCCCATCTCCTTGTCGACCACGAGGGAGTCCAGGCCCGCGCCCATCGTCGGGTACAGCTTGAACGGGTTGAGGATCGTGCTCGGCGTGGCGACCTGGTTGGCCAGGGCCGAGAGGAACTTCTGCTGGTTCTTCGTACGGTCCAGGTCGGAGCCCTTGAGGGCGTAACGGGTGCGGACGAAGGCCAGGGCCTGCTCGCCGCTCAGCGTCTGCTTGCCCTTCTTGAGGTCCGCGCCGGACTTGGTGTCCTTGATGTCCTGCGGAATGTCCATCTCGACGCCGCCGACCGCGTCCACGATGCTCGCGAAGCCACCGAAGCCGATCTCCACGTAGTGGTCGATGTGCAGGTCCGTGTTGGCCTCGACGGTACGGACCAGCAGCTCCGGGCCGTCCTCCGCGTACGCCGCGTTCAGCTTCGTCTGGCGGCCGGTGCCCGGGTAGACCTTCCCGGAGTCGGATCCCTTGAAGGAGGGGATCGTGACGTTCGAGTCACGGGGCAGGGAGATCAGCGTCGGGCCGTTGCTGCCGGTGTGCAGGATCATCATCGAGTCCGTGCGCTTGCCCTCGGCGGAACCGGTGCGCAGTCTCTTCTTCTCCTCGGCCGACATGCCCGCGCGGCTGTCGGAGCCGACGATCAGGTAGTTGGTGCCCTCGCCCGCCTCCGGCCGGTCGATGACCTGCGACAGGTCGACGTCGCGGTTGAGCTTGGAGTCGGCCCAGAAGTACGTGGCGACGCTGGTCACCACCAGCACCGTCACCAGCGTGATGGTCGTCACCTTGATTCGGCGGCGCCAGTTCGGCGCGGGCCGCGGCTCGTATCTGCCGTCGCCCGGGCCGCCGGGGCCCCTGCCTCCGGGGGAGCCGTAGACCTGGCCGGTGTTGTAGCCGCTGTCGTAGCCGTCGCCGGGGCCGCCGTAGCCGCCGTCGACGTACGACGGCTGCCGCGGTACTCCGCCGCCGTACGGCGGCGCACCGCCGTACCCGGCCTGCCCGGGCGACGGCGCCGGGCCACGGCGGACCTGCCGCATGACGCGGGCGCTCTCGGGCTGTGCGCTCGAGCTTCCGTGTCCGTAGCGGTTGCCGCGGTTGTCGTCGGACCGCCCCTCGGGCCAAGTGTTCATGCGCCCCAGTGTGCAGGTCTCCGTAGTGCGCCATACAAGAGTCGTCGGAAAATCAGAGCACGGCTGTGGCGAAGCTGACACAAAACCCCCTCATGCCGCCTCGGCATAAGGTGGGGGCCATGACAGACCAGGCCCCAGCTGCGGATTCCGGCAGTCCGGATATCCCGGGCAAGCCGACTTCGGCGTCCCGCACCACCCTCAGCCACATCATGACCCACAACGACACGAACCTGCTGGGGACGGTGCACGGCGGGGTGATCATGAAGCTGGTCGACGACGCGGCCGGGGCCGTGGCCGGGCGGCACTCCGGCGGGCCGGCCGTCACCGCGTCCATGGACGAGATGGCGTTCCTCGAACCGGTCCGCGTCGGCGACCTGGTCCACGTCAAGGCGCAGGTCAACTGGACCGGCCGGACGTCCATGGAGGTCGGCGTCCGCGTCCTGGCCGAACGCTGGAACGAGTCCGCCCCGGCCACCCAGGTCGGCTCCGCCTACCTCGTCTTCGCCGGGGTCGACGCCGACGGCAAGCCCCGCCGGGTCCCACCGGTCCTCCCCGAGACCGAGCGCGACAAGCGCCGCTACCAGGAGGCCCAGATCCGCCGCACCCACCGTCTGGCCCGCCGCCGCGCGATCATGGAGCTGCGGGAGAAGCGGGCGGCGGAGGGGTTCGAGGACTGAGCGAGCCTCCCGGCAGGCCTGGCCGGCGGCAATCGAGAACAGGCCCTCGTAGCGGCGGCGGTCGTCCCCTCCCCAGCGGACGACCCCCTCGCATTCGGCGAGGATGTGGAGAGCGTGGTGGGGCCGAAGCTGTTCGACAAGGAGCTGACCCATTCTCCTCGACCGAAAGAAAGTGGTTTAGCCGCCGCACGCACATGTATAGCGGAACCAGCCAGGCCACTTTCTGCACCTCGCGCCCTTCATCGTTCCGCTTAACCGGAATTCCACCGGCCAGGCAAGTCAAGTAAAGGAGCGCCGTCCCTCCGGATACTCAGGTAGGGCAGGACCGATTATTGCCATGTCCTGATCAGCCTCTGTTACGGATGGTCGCACTGTGTCTACAGTGCTCACGCGCTCCTCGATGAAGGGAACACCGGATTTCCATGCACACGCTGATACGCACCGTCGCCCCGGCCGCAGCTCTTCTCTCCACTTTCTTGGTTGCTCCCCAGGCCATTGCCGAAGACCACACCTCCACAGAAACCAGCACTGTCGTCTCCGGGACCAGCGTCGAGTTCTCCGAAGCCGGCGCACTGAACAAGCAGACACGCGCCATCGCAGCCGAGGATCCGGCAGCGGTCCGCGCCACTGCCTCGCTGTGCGGAAGCGGATATGAGCTGGAATACGCGGAGCGTCTTCCCGACGCACGGCGTTTTGGGACGCTGTTCACCTACACGAAGTACGCGTCCGGCAAGTACGGGGCCTGCGCGGTTTTCGACAACAACCTCGGCACCGCGAAGAAGATGAAGCTGAAGCTGTGCCCGAACAAGGCGGACACGCCGTGCAAGGTGGATGAGGGCACCTTCTCGCAGTACGCGGGCCCGGTGAAGTACGAGGCCTCCGGAAGCGGCACCTGGGTGGACTGCTCCGAGGTGACGGCCATCATGTGGTCGGACGGTGTTCCGATCATCGACCGGAAGACGACCGTCGCGGCGTGTGACTGATCCAGAAGTCTGGGAACGACTGGTCGATGACGCAGCCCCGGCCCGGAACGGCCGGCCGGGGCTGCGTTTTCGACTCGTTACGGCAGGTTGCGGGCGATGACGATGCGCTGGACCTGGTTCGTGCCCTCGTAGATCTGCGTGATCTTGGCGTCGCGCATCATCCGCTCCACCGGGTAGTCGCGCGTGTAGCCGTAGCCGCCGAGGAGCTGGACGGCGTCCGTGGTGACCTCCATCGCCACGTCCGAGGCGAAGCACTTGGCGGCGGCGCCCTGGTAGGTGAGGTCGGCGTCGCCGCGCTCGGAGGCGGCGGCGGCCTGGTAGGTCAGGGCGCGGGCGGCCGAGATCTTCATGGCCATGTCGGCGAGCATGAACTGGATGCCCTGGAAGTCGGCGATCGCCTTGCCGAACTGCTTGCGCTCCTGGACGTACCCCTTGGCGTAGTCCAGCGCCCCCTGCGCGATGCCGAGAGCCTGCGCGGCGATGGTGATGCGGGTGTGGTCGAGGGTCTTCATCGCCGTGGCGAAGCCGGTGCCCTCCTCGCCGATCATGCGGTCGGTGGGGATGCGGACGTTGTCGAGGTAGACCTCGCGGGTCGGGGAGCCCTTGATGCCGAGCTTCTTCTCGGGGGCGCCGAAGGAGACGCCCTCGTCCGACTTCTCGACGACGAAGGCCGAGATGCCCTTGGAGCGCTTGGTGGGGTCCGTGACGGCCATCACCGTGTAGTACTCGGACTCGCCCGCGTTGGTGATCCAGCGCTTCACGCCGTTGAGGATCCAGTGGTCGCCGTCGCGGACGGCCTTGGTCTTCATGCCGGCGGCGTCGGAGCCGGCGTCCGGCTCGGACAGGCAGTACGAGAACATGCCGTCGCCCTTGGCGAGCGGGGTCATGTACCGCTTCTTCAGGTCCTCGGAGCCGGAGAGGATCACCGGGAGCGAGCCCAGCTTGTTCACCGCGGGGATGAGGGAGGAGGAGGCGCAGACGCGTGCTACCTCCTCGATCACTATGACGGTCGCCAGCGCGTCCGCGCCCGACCCGCCGTACTCCTCGGGTACGTGCACGGCGTGCAGGTCGTTGCCGACGAGCGCCTCGAGCGCCTCCTGCGGGAAGCGGGCCTCTTCGTCCACCGCGGCGGCGTACGGCGCGATCTTCGCCTCGGCCAGGGAGCGGACGGCGTCACGGAGCATGTCGTGCTCCTCGGACGGGCGGTACAGGTCGAAGTCAGCCGATCCGGCCAAGGTCTCTCACGCTCCAAAACGCTGCGATGCTGACGCTAACTACCGTTAAGTAATCAAAAGTTTATGGGGTCGCACCCGGGAGTGATACGTGAGCTAGACGACAGCGAGAAAGTTGCCCAGTGAAGCGCCTTCCCATGCCCCGGCTATGCTCGGGCGCGCACCGCATGCCGTAGACCCCTGGAGCAACCCCATGGCCCTGAAGATCACCGTGATCGGCACCGGTTATCTCGGCGCGACACACGCGGCGGCCATGGCCGAGCTGGGCTTCGAGGTGCTCGCCCTCGACGTGGTGCCCGAGAAGATCGAGAAGCTGGAGCGCGCCGAGGCCCCGATGTACGAGCCGGGGCTCGAGGACCTGCTGCGGCGGCACGTCGCCGGTATCGAGGGCTCCAGCGGGCGGCTGCGCTTCACCCAGGACTGGGCCGACGTCGGTGCCTTCGGGGATGTGCACTTCGTCTGCGTGAACACTCCGCAGCGGCACGGCGAGTACGCCTGTGACATGTCGTACGTCGACTCCGCGATCGCTTCCCTCGCCCCCCATCTGCACGGGCCGGCCCTGGTCGTGGGCAAGTCGACCGTGCCCGTCGGGTCCGCCGACCGCCTCGCGGCCTACCTGGCCGCACACGCGCCGGCCGGCGAGGACGCCGAGCTGGCCTGGAACCCGGAGTTCCTGCGCGAGGGCTTCGCGGTCGACGACACGCTGCATCCCGACCGGCTCGTGGTGGGCGTGCGCAGCGAGCGTGCCGAGAAGCTGCTGCGGGAGGTGTACGCCACGCCGATCGCCGAGGGCTCGCCGTTCGTGGTGACCGACTTCCCCACCTCGGAGCTGGTGAAGACCTCCGCGAACTCCTTCCTCGCCACGAAGATCTCGTTCATCAACGCGATGGCGGAGGTGTGCGAGGCCGCGGGCGGTGACGTCGCCAAGCTGGCGGAGGCCATCGGCTACGACGACCGGATCGGCAAGAAGTTCCTGCGGGCCGGGATCGGCTTCGGCGGCGGCTGTCTGCCGAAGGACATCCGGGCGTTCATGGCGCGCGCCGGTGAGCTGGGCGCGGACCAGGCGCTGACCTTCCTGCGGGAGATCGACTCCATCAACATGCGCCAGCGCGGGCAGATGGTGGAGCTGGCGCGGCAGGCGCTGGGCGGCGGGCCGTTCCTCGGCAAGCGGGTGGCGGTGCTGGGCGCGACCTTCAAGCCCGACTCCGACGACGTACGGGACTCGCCCGCGCTCAATGTCGCCGGGCAGATCCATCTCCAGGGCGGCCAGGTCACGGTGTACGACCCGAAGGGCATGGACAACGCCCGCAGCGTCTTCCCGACCCTCGGCTACGCGGACTCGGCGCTCGAGGCAGTGCGGGGCGCCGACATAGTGCTGCATCTGACGGAATGGCGGGAGTTCCGGGAGCTGGACGCGGAGGCCCTCGGCGAGGTCGCGGCGACCCGGCTGATCCTGGACGGCCGCAACGCCCTCGACCCGGACCGCTGGCGCAAGGCAGGCTGGACGTACCGCGCGATGGGGCGCCCCAAGGCCTGACGATGTGTGAAGGTGCCTGAGGACGCCTGAAGGTGCCTGAGAAAAGGGTGACGCCGGTTCGGCCGAGGCTCAGTCGGCCGAACCG
>NZ_JBSHKH010000237.1:0-5654 GCF_053643595.1 Streptomyces sp. NPDC055506
AGCCGGAACAGGGCAGGTCAGTCCTCGCCCTCTAGGTTGCCTTCCGTCTCCAGGTACACCTGGCGCAGCCCCTCCAGCACCGCCGGATCGGGCTTCTCCCACATCCCGCGCGACTCGGCCTCCAGCAGCCGCTCGGCGATGCCGTGCAGGGCCCAGGGGTTGGCCTGCTGGAGGAACTCGCGGTTGGTCTCGTCCAGGACGTAGGTCTCGGTGAGCTTGTCGTACATCCAGTCGGCGATCACGCCGGTCGTGGCGTCGTAGCCGAACAGGTAGTCCACCGTGGCGGCGAGTTCGAAGGCGCCCTTGTAGCCGTGGCGGCGCATCGCCTCGATCCACTTGGGGTTGACCACGCGGGCGCGGAAGACGCGCGAGGTCTCCTCCACGAGGGTGCGGGTGCGGACCGTCTCGGGGCGGGTGGAGTCGCCGATGTACGCCTCGGGCGCCGTGCCGCGCAGGGCGCGGACCGTGGCGACCATGCCGCCGTGGTACTGGAAGTAGTCGTCGGAGTCGGCGATGTCGTGTTCGCGCGTGTCCGTGTTCTTCGCGGCGACCTCGATGCGCTTGTAGGCCGTCTCCATTTCCTCGCGGGCCGGGCGGCCGTCGAGTTCACGGCCGTAGGCGTAGCCGCCCCAGACCGTGTAGACCTCGGCCAGGTCGGCGTCGGTGCGCCAGTCGCGGGAGTCGATGAGCTGGAGCAGACCGGCGCCGTAGGTGCCGGGGCGGGAGCCGAAGATGCGGGTGGTGGCTCGCCGTTCGTCGCCGTGCTCGGCCAGGTCGGTTTCGACGTGGGCCCGGACGTGGTTCACCGAGGCCGGCTCGTCCAGCGACGCCGCCAGGCGTACGGCGTCGTCCAGCAGTCCGATCGTGTGCGGGAAGGCGTCCCGGAAGAAGCCCGAGATCCGCAGGGTGACGTCGATGCGGGGTCGGCCCAGCTCCTCCGCGGGGACGGGCTCCAGCCCGGTGACACGGCGGGAGGCGTCGTCCCAGACGGGGCGGATGCCGAGCAGGGCGAGGGCCTCGGCCACGTCGTCGCCCGCCGTGCGCATGGCGCTCGTGCCCCACAACGACAGCCCGACGGAGGTGGGCCATTCGCCGTTGTCGGTGCGGTAGCGCTCCAGCAGGGAGTCCGCGAGTGCCTGGCCGGTCTCCCAGGCGAGGCGGGAGGGGACGGCCTTGGGGTCGACCGAGTAGAAGTTGCGGCCGGTCGGCAGGACGTTGACCAGTCCGCGCAGCGGGGAGCCCGAGGGGCCCGCCGGAACGAAGCCACCGGCCAGCGCGTGGACCGTGTGGTCGATCTCGGCGGTGGTCCCGGCGAGGCGGGGCACGACCTCGCGGGCCGCGAACTCCAGGATCGCGGCGACCTGTTCGCCGTGCTCGGTGGGGACGGCGGCCGGGTCCCAGCCCGCGTCCTCCATCGCCTGGACCAGGGCGCGGGCCTTCTCCTCCGCCGCGTCGGCGGTCGTGCGGGTGGCGGCGGACTCGTCGAGTCCGAGGGCCTCGCGCAGGCCGGGCAGGGCCGTGGTGCCGCCCCAGATCTGGCGGGCGCGGAGCACGGCGAGGACCAGGTTGACGTGGTCGTCACCGGTGGGCGGGTTGCCGAGGACGTGCAGACCGTCGCGGATCTGGGCGTCCTTGACCTCGCAGAGCCAGCCGTCGACGTGGAGCAGGAAGTCGTCGAAGCCGTCGTCGTCGGGGCGGTCGTCCATGCCGAGGTCGTGGTCGAGCTTGGCGGCCTGGATGAGAGTCCAGATCTGGGCGCGGATCGCCGGGAGCTTGGCGGGGTCCATGGAGGAGATCTGGGCGTACTCGTCGAGGAGTTGCTCCAGGCGCGCGATGTCGCCGTAGGAGTCGGCACGGGCCATGGGCGGGACGAGGTGGTCGACGAGGGTGGCGTGGACGCGGCGCTTGGCCTGGGTGCCCTCGCCGGGGTCGTTGACCAGGAACGGGTAGATCAGGGGCAGGTCACCGAGGGCGGCGTCGGGGCCGCAGGCGGCGGACAGGCCGGCGTTCTTGCCCGGCAGCCACTCCAGGTTGCCGTGCTTGCCGAGGTGGATCATCGCGTCGGCGCCGAAGCCGCCGTCCTCGGCACGGGCGGCGATCCAGCGGTAGGCGGCCAGGTAGTGGTGGGACGGCGGGAGGTCCGGGTCGTGGTAGATGGCGATGGGGTTCTCGCCGAAGCCGCGCGGGGGCTGGATGAGGATCAGCAGGTTGCCGAAGCGGAGGGCCGCGAGGACGATGTCGCCCTCCGGGTTGCGGCTGCGGTCGACGAACATCTCGCCCGGCGCCGGACCCCAGTGCTCCTCGACCGCCGTGCGCAGCTCCTCGGGGAGCGTGGCGTACCAGCGGCGGTAGTCGGCCGCCGGGATGCGCACCGGGTTGCGGGCCAGCTGCTCCTCGGTGAGCCAGTCCTGGTCGTGGCCGCCCGCGTCGATCAGCGCGCGGATCAGCTCGTCGCCGTCGCCGGAGGCCAGGCCCGGCACCTCGGCGTCCGTGCCGAAGTCGTAGCCCTCCTCGCGCAGTCGCCGCAGCAGGGCCACCGCGCTGGCGGGAGTGTCGAGGCCGACCGCGTTGCCGATGCGGGAGTGCTTGGTCGGGTAGGCAGACAGGACCAGCGCGAGGCGCTTGTCGGCGGGCCGGATGTGGCGGAGCCGGGCGTGGCGTACGGCGATTCCGGCGACACGGGCGGCGCGCTCCGGGTCGGCGATGTAGGCCGGGAGGCCGTCCTCGTCGATCTCCTTGAAGGAGAACGGGACGGTGATCAGGCGGCCGTCGAACTCGGGGACGGCGATCTGGCTGGCCGCGTCGAGCGGGGAGACGCCCTCGTCGTTCTCCTCCCAGGCGGCACGCGAACCCGTGAGGCACAGGGCCTGGAGGATCGGGACGTCCAGCTCGGTGAGCGCACCGGCGTCCCAGGACTCGTCATCACCGCCGGCCGAGGCCGCGGCGGGCTTGGTGCCACCCGCGGCGAGGACCGTGGTGATGATCGCGTCGGCCGAACGGAGTTCCTCGATCAGCTCGGGCTCGGGGGCGCGCAGGGAGGCGACGTACAGGGGCAGGGCCCGGCCGCCCCCGTCCTCGATCGCGTCGCACAGGGCGGCGACGAAAGCGGTGTTGCCGCTCATGTGGTGGGCCCGGTAGTAGAGCACGGCGACGGTCGGACCGTCGGCGCCGTCGCGGGGCGTGCGCTCCAGCGGTCCCCAGGTGGGTGCCGCCGCCGGAGCCTCGAAGCCGTGGCCGGTCAGCAGGACCGTGTCGGAGAGGAAGCGGGCGAGCTGCTCCAGGTTGGCCGGGCCGCCGTGGGCGAGGTAGGCGTGCGCCTCGGCGGCGATGCCGACGGGGACGGTGGAGGCCTCCATCAGCTGAGCGTCCGGAGCCTGTTCGCCGGTGAGCACGACCACCGGGCGGCCGTCGGCCAGCAGCAGGTCGAGGCCGTCCTGCCAGGCCCGGATGCCGCCGAGGAGGCGTACGACGACCAGGTCGGTCCCGTCGAGGAGGCCGGGGAGGTCGTCGAGGGCGAGACGGGAGGGGTTCGCGAAACGGTAGGACACCGGGCCGGCGGCCGCGCGGGCGCTCAGCAGGTCAGTGTCGGACGTCGACAGGAGCAAGATGCGGGGGTGCGGGGGTCGTCCCCCGGATGAATGCAGCATGCGGCGTCGGGCCTTCCTCGGGGTGTCCGCGCCCCGGGTGGTGTCGAAATGGGGTCTCCCCTGCTCGGGCGAAGCCGAGAGCCTGGGAAAGGGAGTTCCTGACTCGCCCGGCCGCATGGGCCGGACTCACAGTGGCGGGACCGCGCCGGACTCGCACCGGCTTCCTCCCCTGTCGCCGTCGTGGCGATGGCGGACCGGATGATCCGCCGCGATCATAGTAAGTGCCAGGGGAAGAGGGCACGGCATACACCAGGTGTGATGGTAGGTATGCTCGCCGCCATGTCCACGGCTGCCCAGCGCTCATCGACCCAGGCCACAGCGGTCCCACGCGACCGCGGTGACGCCTGTCCAGGGACGCTGCGGCTGCACGCGGCGGACGACGGAGCGCTCGCCCGCGTCCGGATTCCCGGTGGGGTGCTGACCGTTGCGCAGGCGCGGACGCTCGTGGACGTGGCCGAACGGCTGGGCGACGGAGACCTGCATCTGACCTCGCGCGGCAACGCGCAACTGCGCGGTCTGCCCGACGGATGCGCCGGGGAGCTGGCCGAGTTGCTGGACGCGGCCGGGTTGCTGCCCTCGCGTGGGCACGAGCGGGTGCGCAACATCGTGGCCTCGCCGCTGTCCGGTCTCGACGGGCGGGGTGTGCTGGACGTACGCCCCTGGCTGACGGCCCTGGACGCGGCGTTGTGCGCGAGCGAGGCGGCGCGGGACCTGTCGGGGCGTTTTCTGTTCGCGCTCGACGACGGACGCGGTGACGTGGCCGGACTCGGTGCCGATGTGACGGTACGGGCGACGGCGGACGGCGGCGCGGAACTCGCGCTCGGAGCGGCCGGGGAAGCGCTGCGCGTCGGTGTCGAGGTAGCGGCCCGGGCCGCGTTGACGGCCGCGGAGGTCTTCCTGGAGGCGGCGCGGACGAGTGGGGACCGCGTCTGGCGCGTGGATGAACTGCCCCTCTCCGGCGACGAGTTGCTCGACGCGGTCGGTCAGCGGCTACGGGCCGAGGGTGTCCGGCACGAGCGGCGCAGCCGGGAGACCGGCCGCACGGCCGGTCCGCCCCCGGGGCCCCACGGTGCCGGCCTCTCCGTGCACGTTCCCCTGGGACGGCTCTCGGCGCACCAGTGGCGGGAGCTGACGTACGTCGCCGCGGGTGAGCTGCGTCTCACCCCGTGGCGCGGTGTGGTTCTTCCCACACCCGGAACGGACCCGGACGAATCCCTCGCCCGCCTCGCCGCCACCGGCCTGGTCACCGACCCGGACTCCCCCTGGCTGCGCGTCGGTGCGTGTATCGGCAGTCCCGGCTGCGCCAAGTCGCGGGCGGACGTACGGACCGACGCGGCCGAGGCTCTCGACGCGATCGAGCCGGGCGGCCTCCCCTTGTACTGGTCCGGGTGCGAACGCCGCTGCGGACACCCCCGGGGCGACCGCGTCGACGTGGTCGCCGCTCCGGAAGGCGGCTACCTGCTCTCCACCGCCGTGAGCGGTCAGGAACCCCGGACCACCTCCCTGGACGCCCCTGCCCGACTCGCCTCCGCCCTGGCGGCGATCGCCTCATGACCCTGACGACGACATGACCCGTACGACGACCGAAGGCAGCGAGAAGAACACCGTGACCACGTACGACTACGAGAAGGACGGCCCGGCCATCTACCGCCAGTCCTTCGCCACCATCCGCGCGGAGGCGGACCTCACGGCCCTGCCCGCCGAGGTCAGCCAGGTCACGGTCCGGATGATCCACGCCTGCGGGATGGTCGACCTCGTACGGGACCTGGCCTACTCCCCGGCCGTCGTGGCCCGCGCCCGTGAGGCCCTGCGCGCCGGCGCGCCCATCTTCACCGATGTGCAGATGGTGGCCAGCGGCGTGACGCGCAAGCGGCTGCCCGCCGACAACGACGTGCTGTGCACGCTCTCCGACCCGTCCGTGCCGGAGCTCGCGGCGAAGCTGGGCACCACGCGCAGCGCCGCCGCGATGGAGCTGTGGCGGGACCGGCTGGAGGGCTCGGTGGTCGC
>NZ_JBSHKH010000238.1:0-5643 GCF_053643595.1 Streptomyces sp. NPDC055506
GATCACGCGGAGCCGGCGCCGGTCCATGTATGCCGACGGGCAGATCGGGGAGGTGACGGGAACCGCCGTCGTCACTGTCGGTAAGCGGGAACCATGGTGGGCCCGGCGGCGTTCTATTCGAAGCCATGTGCGGGCATGAGGGCCGTCCGGTGGATGCGGAGCCATTACCATCGGCCAGCATCGGCGGGCGCCTGCCCGACCCCCAGGCCAGGGAGCGAATCGTGCTGATCACCCACGACACCCGGTGCGCCCTCGACACCGTGGTCGATCTGGTGAACACCGCACCGGAGGACGACACGGCAGCGGACGGGCTGCCGGACGTGGCGACGCTCACGGTCTTCGTGGGCAACCACGAGATCAGCGACGTCGGCGTGCTCTCGGAGTTCGACCTCTCCGCGGTGCGGAAGATCCGCGGGCGGTTCGCGGCCGTCTTCGCCGCCCCCGACGCCAGGGCCGCGGCCGGGGTGATCAACGAGCTGGTCGCGGCCGCCGGCACCACCCCCCGGCTCACGGACCACGACGGCTACGACTGGCATGTGCACTACTTCGCACCGGGTGCCTCCGTCGCCGACCACCTGGCGGCCGACTGCGGGATGGCGCTGGCGTTCTTCGTGGTCGCCGGGGAGCAGGAGCGGCTGCGGCGGTGCGAGGCCCCCGACTGCCGCCGCGCCTTCGTCGATCTCTCCCGCAACCGCTCCCGCCGCTACTGCGACAGCCGCACCTGCGGCAACCGCCTGCACGTGGCCGCGTACCGGGCACGCCGCAGGGAGGCGGCGGGCTGACAGCCCGCTCCGGGAGGACTGGACGAAGCAGCCCATCGATGCCGACGCGGTCCCGGCGGGTGACGCCGGGTACCGCGGGTACGGCTCACAGCCACAGCAGATCATGCAACGAGGCCATGAGCAGCAGACACCCGATCACCGCAAGGAAGATCATCAGCGGTGGCTGGGAAAGGGCGAAGAGACAACCACGTGGCTCGTCCTGCGGCGGCGCGGGGTCGCTCTGTCTCGTCGTGTCCAGCATCTCGCGGCGATGATGGCGCAGTCGCCCCGCCAGGCGCGATCAGCGCCCTCGTTCCGTGCGGGAGTGCGCTGATTCCGTGAGGTCCGGTTCAGGTTGTGATCATTTCCGCGCGCCCTGGGACCCACTGTGACGATTCAGTCCGGCGCGGACGATTCAGTCCGGCACGCGGCCGGCCGTCATCAGTCCGGCACGCGGCCTGGCCGTCATATGCCGTGCTTCTTGAGGATGGCCTCGATGTCGCTGAAGTCGTCCTCACCCCGGGACGACGCCGCGGGCCGGGAGGCCGGGCGGGAGCCCTGCCCGCCCTGCCCAAGGGAGGGCGCCGAGGCCGCCGGGGCCACGGCCTCCGGCCCGGCCGCCGCGCGGGCAGCTCTGCGCTCCTTGCGGGTGCCGCCCCGGCGGCGCTCCACGACGCGGGTGGTCGCGAACAGCGCCCACGCGAGGCCCAGCAACCCGAAGCCCGCCCAGGCGGTCGGGCTGAACGCGGTGTCGGCCAGCCATTCGACGACTCCCGTCATCACCAGGCCGATCGGCACGAGCGAGTACGCCGCGATACGGGCCGCGGCGAGGAAACGCTTGCGGTACGCCGTGATGGCCGCAATGCCCAGGCCTGCCGCGGACACGGCGGAGCAGACGGTCTCGGCAATCATCCGGTCCTCCAGGCGTGGCGCGGTCGGGCGGGGGCACTTCGTCCCTTCCATCCTGCACCCGCCGCACCCCGGCGGGCCATGCCTCGCCCCCACATCAGGGAGATCTCCGGGTCGCCTCCTCCGCAGGTGCCGGTGCGTGTGCAGGGGCTGGAACACTGTCGGCATGAGCGACTCCTCCCCTGCCCCGTCCACCGCCCCCGTCCTCGAGATCTGGTGCGACCTCCAGTGCCCGGACTGCCGCACCGCGCTGGACGACCTCCGATCACTGCGCGCCCGCTACGGCGACCGTCTGGAGGTGCGGCTGCGGCACTTCCCCCTGGAGAAGAACAAGCACGCCTTCGCCGCCGCCCAGGCCGCCGAGGAGGCATGGGAGCAGGGCAGGGGATGGCCGTACGCCGAGGCCCTGCTGGGACGGGTGGAGGAGCTGGCCCGTAAGGGAGAACCCTTCCTGGTCGAGGTGGCCGCCGAACTGGGCCTGGACGCGGAGGAGTTCGACACCGCGCTGATCGACGGCCGGCACATCCTGATCGTGGACGCCGACCAGGCCGAGGGCAAGGCGATCGGCGTGACCGGCACCCCGACCTACGTCATCGACGGCCAGCGGCTCGACGGCGGCAAGAGCCAGGAGGGGCTGCGCGAGCGGATCGAGGAGATCGCGGACCGGCTGCTGGCCGGGCAGGAACAGGGCTGACCCGGCCCCCGCCGGGCCCCTACACCAGCGGCTTGTACATGGCGTACTGGCGATTCTCGTAGCCGAGGGACGCGTAGAGCCGTTCGGCCGGGGTTTTGCCGGCGAAGACGTTGAGGCCGATGGTCCGTCTGCCCTCGGCGATGGTCTGGGCCTCGGCCAGCAGCATGAGGGTGCGGCCGTGCCCCTTCCCCCGGTGGGCGGTGTGGGTCTCGACGTCGAAGACGAAGGCATCGTCCTGGCGCACCGCGAGCCACAGCGTGCCCACCGGTGTCCCCCGGTGTTCCACGACGCTGACCAGCACGCCGGGAGTGGCGAGGCCCTCGGGCAGCAGGGTGGCGTGGTCCCGCTCCGACTTGGCCCGGGCCTCGGCCACCGGCACGCCCCGGTCGATCCAGCTCTGCGCGTAGTCCTCCTTGCCCTTCTCCAGCCAGGGGCCGAACTCCGCCTCGGTCATGGGCCGGGCCCGGCTGCCCTCGGGCAATCGCGGCGGGGTGTCGCCGAGCGGCTTCACCATGCCGCGGTTGCGCACGACGTAGCCGAGCGCGGTGGCGAGCCGGAACGCCGGCTCGGCGTCGGCGGGCACCGCCGCCTCGATGCGGCGGCACCCCCAGCCGCGCGCCACCTCCTCGGCGGCGAGCGCGGCCACCGTGCCCCGGCCGCGTCTGCGGTCCGGCTCCTCGATGCGCAGCTTCATGATCCGGGCCACCGCGTCGCCGAACACGGGATGCGTGCCGAGGTGTATCGCCCCTACGGGACGGCTGTTCACACACACCTGGAAGCGGCGTGAGCGCGTCCCGTCGGCGTTCTGCTGAAGCGGCTCGGTCGGCCGCAGGGTCGTGGTCATCAGGGGTGTTCTACCCGCAACAATGCCCCGGGGCAGCCGAATATGCGAGGGCTGTCAGGGATCGAGGTCGTGCCCGGAGCGCTCGTCGAAGATCCGCATGGCCTTGGCGGTCACCGGGCCGGGCGCGCCCGGCAGCTCACGGTCGTCGACGCGGTGCACGGCCTGCACGTCCCGCAGCGTGGATGTCAGGAAGACCTCGTCGGCCCGTTCCAGCACGTCCAGCGGCAGATCGGTCTCCCGGGCACCGGTCCACGCGATCGCCAACGCGCGCGTGATGCCCGCGAGACAGCCCGAGGCGACTGGCGGCGTGTGGATCTCGCCGTCGAGGACGACGAAGACGTTGGACCCGGTGCCCTCGCAGAGCTGTCCCGCCGTGTTGCCGAACAGGGCCTCGGACGCGTCCCGTTCGCGGGCGCGGGCGAGGGCCACGACGTTCTCCGCGTACGAGGTGGTCTTCAGGCCGGTGAGCGCACCACGCTCGTTGCGGGTCCAGGGGACGGTGATCACGGCGGTGGAGTCGGGGCGCCGATGGGTCGCGCCGAGGGCGACGACGAGGGTCGGGCCGTGCTCGCCGCGGTCGGAACCGAGCGGGCCGTGGCCGCCGGTGTAGGTGATCCGGAGGCGGCCGAGCGGCGCGGGGTTGGCCTCGAGGACGGCGGCACAGGCGCGCCGCACCTCGTCGTGGTCCGGGTCGGGCAGGCCGAGGCCGCGCGCCGACCGGGTCAGCCGGTCGAGGTGCCGGGTGAGCGCGAACGGCCTGCCGTCCACGGTCTTCACCGTCTCGAAGATGCCGTCGCCCACGGTCAGTCCGTGATCGAAGACGGAGACGCGGGCGGACTCGCTGTCCTGCAGGCCGCCGTCGAGCCAGATCTTCACGTCAGGTCCTCTCCATTCACCACGTACCCTCCCGACGCTATCGCGAGCAGCCGTGCGGCCTTCAGCTCGGTCTCCCGCCACTCCCCCTCGGGATCCGAGCCCCAGGTGATGCCGGCGCCGGTGCCGAAGCGCAACACGCCGTCGGCCCGGTCGATCCAGAACGTACGGATCCCGACGGCCAGCTCACCGGCCTGCCGGTCGGCGTCCACCCATCCGATCCCCCCGCAGTACGGCCCTCTGGGCGCCGTCTCCAGCGCGTCGATGATCCGCAGGGCGCTCGACTTGGGCGCGCCGGTGACCGAACCGGGGGGAAATGCCGCGCCGAGCAGTTCGGCCCAGCCGGCCCCCTCCCCCAGCTCACCGCGGACGGTCGACACGAGATGGACCAGCCCCGGATGCTTCTCGAGGGCACACAGATCGGGCACCGTCACACTGCCCGTGGCACAGACACGTCCGATGTCATTGCGGACCAGGTCCACGATCATCACGTTCTCGGCGTAGTCCTTCTCCAGCAGGTCCGCCTCGGTGCGGCCGGTGCCCTTGATGGGTCCGGACTCGACGACCCGTCCGTCACGCCGCAGGAACAATTCGGGCGACGCGGTGGCGATCTCCACACCGTGCCCGGGCAGACGGATCGTTCCTGCATACGGCGCCGGGTTGCCGCGGGCCAGCAGCGCGGTGAGGGCGTCCACATCGGCACCGGGCGCGACGGGCGCGGACAGCACCCGGCACAGATTCGCCTGGTAGACCTCGCCGGCGGCGATGTGCTCGCGGATCCGCCGTACGGCTGCCGTGTACGCGGCGTGGTCGAGCGAGGACGTCCAGTCGTCCGCCGCCGGCGCACGCCAGGCGCCGGGCACGGGTGCGGGCACGGGCCGCTCCCGCACGTCCCTGAAGCGGGCGCAGGTCAGACGGCCCTCGAAATCGGCGCAGACTGCCCAGAAACCGCTGGATTCCAGGGCTTCGGGATCGTCGGTGACGTCGAGGAGCCCGGTGGCGACGCGGTCGCCGAAGCGGGCCAGAGGAGGGAGCTCGGACACGCAGTCGAGTCTATGGCGGTGTCCTGGGGATGACCGGAGGATGTCCCTTCCGGGGGCTCCGCGGCATCCCTGAGCAGGGGAAGCGCAGCACGCTGCACAAACGCGTTTTTGTGCTGGCCCCGGAATCCGCTAGAGTTCAACACGTCGCCGGGCCGCGAGAGCGGGCCGGAAACGACAAGCGGACGTAGCTCAGTTGGTAGAGCGCAACCTTGCCAAGGTTGAGGTCGCCAGTTCGAACCTGGTCGTCCGCTCGCAGGAACAGGGGGCTTCCCGGCCCCCTACACTCCTGGTGGAGTGGCCGAGAGGCGAGGCAACGGCCTGCAAAGCCGTCTACACGGGTTCAAATCCCGTCTCCACCTCCAAGGACGATTAGCTCAGCGGGAGAGCGCTTCCCTGACACGGAAGAGGTCACTGGTTCAATCCCAGTATCGTCCACTGGATCTGCTCGAAGATCCGAACCCGCGCGATTAGCTCAGCGGGAGAGCGCTTCCCTGACACGGAAGAGGTCACTGGTTCAAT
>NZ_JBSHKH010000239.1:0-5635 GCF_053643595.1 Streptomyces sp. NPDC055506
GGCCCCCGACCCCATCGCGACGTTCCGAGGACGGACACCCCCCGGCGCGGCCCCGCCCCACCACCACCGCGTAGGCGCGACGCGCACCCCCACCAAAGCCGCACAGGCCGCCGCAGGCACCCCACAACCCAGCGCGATAATCACCCCGTGAGCGCAGAAAACGGCACCCCACCCCCCGGCCCGACCCCCGACCCCATCCGCTTCTTCGGCACGACCTGGCTGAACCACGACAACGGCTACACCCCCCGCCGCATAGCCGTAGCCGTCGGCTCACTGGCCACCGCAGCCGCGGCCTGCCTGGTCCTCCGCCTCGCTTACCAGGGCCTCCAGATCGCCGCGATCGGCGGCTTCGTCTCGCTCCTCATGATCGTGATGTTCGCGATCTGCAGCGCGATGGCCTTCCGCCACACCTGGGACGGCTTCACCCGCCGCCCGGACCCCGACCGCCAGGCATCCCTCCGCGGCCTCCTGGCCATCGGCTTCGTCGGCTCCCTCCTCGCCTACTTCTTCCGCTCCCTCACCGAGGCCCCCGGCGAGAAGCTCCACCGCGAGGAGTACGAGGCAGCCCGCAAGCGACACGAGAAGAGCACCACCCGCCGCTCGGGCAACCCGTCGAAGAAGCGTCGATAACCCGCCGCTCTCACCGAAATCTCACCGCACCCCACCCCCGCCCCCGGCCACCATGGCCGTATGACCACACCTCCCTCCGCCCACCACCCCACCCCCGGAGCCGACACCACCGAACCCCACCCCGCACGAACCGCCCGAACTGCCCGAACCACCCGAGCCCACTCCTTCAACACCGCCGCAGCCCAATACGCGGCCAACCGCCCCTCCTACCCCCCAGCCCTCTTCGACGCGATAGAAGACCTGGCCGGCCACCCCCTCCCCGGCTCCCGCGTCGCAGACATCGGCGCAGGCACCGGCATAGCCACCGCCCTCCTGAACGCCCGAGGCGCGGACGTCATCGCGGTGGAACCCGGCGACGGCATGGCAGCGCAATTCCGCCGCACCCTCCCCGCCATCCCGATCATCCGCGGCACCGGCGACGACCTCCCCCTGGCCACCGCCTCCCTCGACTTCGTCACCTACGCCCAGGCCTGGCACTGGACCGACCCCGCGAGAGCCGTCCCGGAGGCCCTCCGCGTCCTGCGCCCCGGCGGCGCACTCGCCCTCTGGTGGAACACCGACGCCCTCGACGTGCCCTGGATCGCCGAGGCCGCGGCCCGCACAGAGCGCCACTTCGCCATCGACGTCTCCGCCGAGAAGCGGAACGTCAACGCCCAGGCCGCCGACCCCACCGGCCGCCTCGACTTCACCCGCCGCACGGTCCGCTGGAGCCGCCGCGTTCCGGTCGACACCCACCTGGCCAACCGCGCCAGCCACTCGGTCTTCCTGGTCCACGACGAGGAACACACCGCGTCCTTCCTCGCCGCCGAACGCGAGCACCTGCTCAGGGCCTTCCCGGACGGCTCCGTCGAGGAGGTCTACGAGGTCGTCCTCCTGCTCGCGAAGACCCCGGCCTGACTCCTGCTTGACGCACCCCTCAGCCGGGAGCATTATTCATCACATGATGAATAATGCTCCCGGCCCCTCACGCTCCGGCGTGAACACGACCCCGGACCCCCCGGCCGTACACGCCGAGGACCTCACCGTCACCCGCGGCCCCCGCACAGTCCTGCGATCCCTCGACTTCACCGTCCCCCGCGGCCAGATCACCGGCCTGCTCGGCCCCTCCGGCTGCGGCAAGTCGACCCTGATGCGCTCCATCGTCGGCACCCAGGCCAAGGTCACCGGCACCCTCGACGTCCTAGGCCGCCCCGCCGGCCACCCCACCCTGCGCAACCGCATCGGCTACGTCACCCAGGCCCCGTCCGTCTACGACGACCTGACCGTCCGCCAGAACCTCGACTACTTCGCCGCGATCCTCGAACCCGGCCGATCCGCCGCCGACCGTCGCCGCGACAACGTCACCCGGGCCATCGCCGACGTCGACCTCACCACCCACACCGAGGCCCTGGCCGGCAACCTCTCCGGAGGCCAGCGCAACCGCGTCTCCCTGGCCGTAGCCCTCCTCGGCACCCCCGAACTCCTGGTGCTCGACGAACCGACCGTCGGCCTCGACCCGGTCCTGCGCCGCGACCTCTGGAACCTCTTCCACGACATCGCGGCAAGCCGCGGCGCGACCCTCCTCGTCTCCTCCCACGTCATGGACGAGGCCGAGCGCTGCCACCGCCTCCTCCTCATGCGCGAGGGCGAACTCCTCGCCGACGACACCCCCGACGCCCTGCGCACCGCCACCGCCGCCGAGACGGTCGAGGAGGCCTTCCTGCACCTGGTGGACGAAGCGAAGGCGGCAGCCCGCCCGAAGGAGACGACACGATGACGACCACGATCACCCCCACCCCGCCGAAAGCCCTGAGCCCGGCCCGCACCACCGCCACCACCACCCGGGTCCTGCGCCAGCTCACCCACGACCCGCGCACCATCGCGCTCTTGATCCTCATCCCCTGCGTGATGCTGCTCCTGCTCCGCTACGTCTTCGACGGCAACCCCCGCACCTTCGACAGCATCGGCGCGTCCCTCCTCGGGATCTTCCCGCTGATCACGATGTTCCTGGTGACCTCCATCGCCACCCTGCGCGAACGCACCTCGGGCACCCTCGAACGCCTCCTCGCCATGCCCCTCGGCAAAGGCGACCTGATCGCCGGCTACGCCCTCGCCTTCGGCACCCTCGCGATCATCCAGTCCGCCCTGGCCACAGGCCTCGCGGTCTGGTTCCTCGGCCTCGACGTCACCGGCAGCCCCTGGCTCCTCCTCCTGGTGGCCCTCCTCGACGCCCTCCTCGGCACCGCCCTGGGCCTCTTCGTCTCGGCCTTCGCGGCCTCGGAATTCCAGGCGGTCCAGTTCATGCCGGCGGTGATCTTCCCCCAGCTCCTCCTCTGCGGCCTGTTCACCCCGCGCGACACCATGCACCCGGCCCTGGAGACCGCCTCCGACGTCCTCCCCATGTCCTACGCCGTGGACGGCATGAACGAGGTCCTCCACCACACCGACATGACGGCCACCTTCGTACGCGACATCCTGATCGTGGCGGGCTGCGCCCTCCTGGTCCTCGCCCTGGGCGCGGCGACACTACGACGCAGGACGGCGTGAGCCGGCCCACGCGACATCCCGCCCACCGGACACCCGAGCCACCCCGCCCTCCCCGATGCGACGATGGACACCGGACGACGCACCCCCGGAGGCACCCCGCGCCATGACCCAGAAAGTCGCAGTCCTCGGCACCGGCAAGATCGGCGAAGCCCTGCTCAGCGGAATGATCCGCGCCGGCTGGAACCCGGCCGACCTCCTGGTCACCGCCCGCCGCACGGAACGAGCCGAAGAACTCCGCACCCGCTACGGCGTCACCCCGGTCACCAACCCGGAAGCCGCGAAGACCGCCGACACCCTGATCCTCACGGTCAAACCGCAGGACATGGGCACGCTCCTCGACGAACTCGCCCCCCACGTCCCCGCGGACCGCCTGGTCATCAGCGGCGCCGCCGGCATCCCCACCGCGTACTTCGAGGAACGCCTCGCCACCAACACCCCGGTCGTCCGCGTCATGACGAACACCCCGGCCCTGGTCGACGAGGCGATGTCCGTCATCTCCGCCGGCACCCACGCCACCGCCGACCACCTCGCCCACACCGAGGAGATCTTCGGCGCCGTCGGCAAGACGCTCCGCGTCCCCGAGTCCCAGCAGGACGCCTGCACAGCCCTCTCCGGCTCCGGCCCGGCCTACTTCTTCTACCTGGTCGAAGCCATGACCGACGCCGGCATCCTCCTCGGCCTGCCCCGCGACAAGGCCCACGACCTGATCGTCCAGTCCGCCATCGGCGCCGCGACGATGCTCCGCGACAGCGGCGAGCACCCGGTCAGGCTCCGCGAGAACGTCACGTCCCCCGCCGGCACGACGATCAACGCCATCCGCGAACTCGAGAGCCACGGCGTACGAGCCGCCCTCATCGCCGCGCTCGAAGCCGCCCGCGACCGCAGCCGCGCCCTGGCCTCCGGCAACAACAGCTGAAGCACCCGGGGGCGGGCCGATCACCCGCCCCCGCCGCACCTCACACCGTCAGCACAGCACCGGCCCCAGCCACCTCCGACACGGCAGGCAGCAACCCGATCGCGCCATAGGCGGCATCCACAGTCGGCCGAGCCATCCCCCGCGCCCGCTCCGCCCCGTCCCGCAGCACACGCTCCACATACCCGGGATCCGCGCACAACTCCTTGTGCCGCTCCTGCACAGGCCGCAACATCTCGACCACAGCCTCGGCGGCATCCTTCTTCAGATCCCCGTACGAGCGATACGCCCCGGCCAGCTCCTCCGGACTCCCACCCGAGCACGCGGCGAGAATCTCCAGCAGATTGGCGAGACCAGGCCGGGCCTCCCGGTCGTACACGACCTCCCGCCCGCTGTCGGTCACAGCCCGCATGACCTTCTTCCGCACCACGTCCGGCTCGTCCAGCAGATAGACGATCCCCGGCCCGACGTCATCGCTCTTGCCCATCTTCGACACCGGATCCTGCAGATTCATCACCCGCGCCGCGACTTCAGGACGCGTGGCCCGAGGCACCACGAACGTATGCCCGTACCGCTGGTTGAACCGCACGGCGATATCCCGCGCCAGCTCCACATGCTGCCGCTGATCGTCCCCGACCGGCACCTCATCGGCCCCGTAGGCCAGGATGTCCGCCGCCATCAGCACCGGGTACGTCAGCAGCGACAGCCGCACACTCCCACCCCGCCGCTGCTCCCGCGCGGCCTTCTCCTTGTACTGGATCATCCGCCGCATCTCACCGTCGGTGGCGACGCACTCCAGCACGTACGACAGCCGAGCGTGCTCGTCCACATGACTCTGCACGAACACCGTGCAGACCTCCGGATCCAGCCCGGACGCCAGCAGCAACGTCGCCGCCTGCCGACTCAGCCGGCGCACCCGCGCCGGATCATGCTCCACGGTCAAGGCATGCAGATCGACGACGCAGAACAAGGCATCGGCCTCGTGCTGGTCGACGGCAGCCCACCGCCGCATGGCTCCCAGGTAGTTCCCCAGCGTCAGATGCCCCGTTGGCTTGACCCCGCTGAAGACCCGTGTCATCTCTCCTCCACCTCCTGGCCGGGACCGCCGCCCCGAGCGGCCGCCCCTCGGTGGTTCCGGAGGGAGAAACAAGAACGGCCGCCGAAGCGGCGGCCGTTGAATGCATACGTGAGAACGGCCGCCGTCAGGCGGCCCACCACAGCTGGGTACACGTACGCGTCGTCATGCACCCCAGGCTACGCCTCCGGAGTGCCGCCCGCCCTTGAGTTGACACGCCCAACCCCCATCCGTAGTGTTCTCCGAGTTGCCCGACGTGAGCGCCGACTCCGGTCGGTCCCCGGGCAGCCACTCCGGAAGTACCAACCACTCTTCGACGCGCAGTACATCTGTCGTCGTTTCATTGGTATGCGTATTTACGGAATGAGGAATCCACGTTCGAAAGGACGCGGCCCCCGATTGGCTCGGGAGCCGGGGAATCCGCTAAAGTCTCACTCGTCGGAACGGCCCAACAGCCGCAAAGACAACCCCCACTGACTGGGGATCAGGCC
>NZ_JBSHKH010000240.1:0-5513 GCF_053643595.1 Streptomyces sp. NPDC055506
GGCTTCAACAGCCCCCGGGGCCGGGCACATTCCCGACACACGGGGACCCGCCGGCACGGGGGCGGCGGACCCCGTCACGGGGGTGAAGCCATGAGCGACGGTACGGCGGTCCGGCTGGAGCCGCACGAGATCGCACTGCTGGGGGAAGGCCCGCGGGCCGCCGTCACCGTCGCCGTGGTGGACCTTTATCTGCGGGGGCTGGTGGAGGCCGACCGGCCCGGGACGATACGGAAGGGCTTCGCGGACGTCGTGCCCGCTCAGCAGCCGCCGTCCCCCTTGGCGCAGGCGGTGCACACGTCCCTGCGCGAGCCCGCCGGGCTCCGGACGCTGGTGAAGGACCCGGACATCAGGATCGCGGTGGCGCTGATGCGCATCCCCCTCGCGGGGGCGGGCCTGCTGCGCTACCCGCTGCTCGGCCCGACGCGCGCCGCCCGCCGCCAGGTGCGGGAGCTGCGCCAGAGCCATCCGCTGCCCGCGAGCAGGCGCGGTCTGACCGACGAGGAGAGGCTGCTGGCCGTCGCGCTGCACGGCGAGCCGGCCCTGCGCCTGCTGGTGCCGCGCTTCGCCCTGCGGGCGGGGCTGGTCCGCCGGGCCGAGGTGGGCGGCAAGAACCTCCTCAAGAACTCACCGCGCGGCAGGGGCGGCAGCGGCGGGGGGTACCACTACTGCGGTGGGGGTGGCGGCGGGGGCGGATGCGGAGGCGGCGGAAGCTGACCCCATGGGTCACCCCATGCGTAAGGGGCGGTCCGTCCCACGGACGGGCCGCCCCTCTGCTCGTTCGTTCTCCCGCGCGTCAGACCTTCAGCGTCTTGATCGAGGTCGGCGCATGGCCGGGCTCCGTGGCGAGCTCCTCGAACTCCACGACGTTGCCGATGTCGTTGGTCGTCGACATGGAGATGTTGGTGACCCGCTCCAGGATCGCCTCGACGACGACCGGGACCCGGTACTCCGCGGCGAGCTTCTTGGCCTGCTCGAAGGCCGCGCCCAGCTCGGCCGGGTCGGTGACGCGGATCGCCTTGCAGCCGAGGCCCTCGGCGACCCGGACGTGGTCGACGCCGTAGACGCCGAGCTCCGGGGCGTTGATGTTCTCAAACTCCAGGTTGACCTGGAAGTCGATGTCGAACGCCCGCTGCGCCTGACGGATCAGGCCCAGGTAGGAGTTGTTGACGAGGACATGGACGTACGGGATCTTGTGCTGCGCGCCGACGGCCAGTTCCTCGAGCATGAACTGGAAGTCGTAGTCGCCGGAGAGCGCCACGACGGACGCCTCGGGGTCGGCCTTGGCGACGCCGAGCGCGGCCGGGACGGTCCAGCCGAGCGGGCCGGCCTGGCCGCAGTTGATCCAGTGGCGGGGCCGGTAGACGTGGAGCATCTGGGCGCCGGCGATCTGCGAGAGGCCGATGGTGGAGACGTAGCGGGTCTCCGGGCCGAAGGCCTTGTTCATCTCCTCGTAGACGCGCTGGGGCTTGATCGGGATGTCGTCGAAGTGGGTACGGCGCTGGAGCGTGGCCTTCCGCTCCTGCGCGGCGGCGGCCCATTCGGTGCGGTCGGGCAGCCTGCCCGCCGTCTTCAGCTCCCGTGCCACCTCGACGAACAGCTCCAGCGCGGCCTTGGCGTCGGAGGCGATGCCGTAGTCCGGGGCGAAGATCTTGCCGATCTGGGTGGGCTCGATGTCGACGTGGACGAACTTCCGCCCGGCCGTGTAGACGTCGAGCTTGCCGGTGTGGCGGTTGGCCCAGCGGTTGCCGATGCCGAGGACGAAGTCGGACTCCAGGAAGGTCGCGTTGCCGTAGCGGTGCGAGGTCTGGAGGCCGACCATGCCGGCGTTCAGCTCGTGGTCGTCGGGGAGGAGGCCCCAGCCCATCAGGGTCGGGACGACCGGGGTGCCGGTCAACTCGGCGAATTCGACGAGCAGTTCCGCGGCATCGGCGTTGATGATCCCGCCGCCGGCGACGATCAGCGGCCGCTCGGACTCGTTGAGGAGCGTGATCGCCTTCTCGATCTGGGCGCGGGTCGCGGCCGGCTTGTAGACCGGGAGCGGCTCGTACGTCTCCGGGTCGAACTCGATCTCCGTCAGCTGGACGTCGATCGGCAGGTCGATCAGGACCGGCCCGGGCCGGGCCGAGCGCATCAGGTGGAAGGCCTGCTGGAAGACGCCGGGGACCTGTGCCGCCTCCAGGACGGTCACGGCCATCTTCGTGACCGGCTTGGCTATCGAGGCGATGTCGACGGCCTGGAAGTCCTCCTTGTGGATCACGGCGGTCGGGGCCTGGCCGGTGATGCACAGGATCGGGATGGAGTCTCCGGTCGCGGAGTACAGACCCGTGATCATGTCGGTGCCGGCCGGGCCGGAGGTGCCGATGCAGACGCCGATGTTGCCCGGCTGGGTGCGGGTGTAGCCCTCGGCCATGTGCGAGGCACCCTCGACATGCCGGGCGAGGGTGTGGGCGATGCCGCCGGAGGCCTTGAGCGCCGCGTAGAAGGGGTTGATCGCCGCGCCCGGGACACCGAACGCGTCGGTCACGCCCTCGCGCTTGAGGATCTCAACTGCCGCTCGGGCAGCGGTCATTCGAGCCATCGAGTACTCCTGCTTCGGCTGTCGGATTCGCACTCCCGTCGCGCCCCGCGGTGAGCTCTTCCGTATTGTGGAAAACTTCTTCTACGATCTGGAATTAATGTAAGTGGGGCTGCCGAAGGCCGTCAAGAGATGGCAAGGGGCGGACAGGCAGGGGCCCGGAGGCGCACGATGGATCCGCTGTCCCGACGCGACGCGGTTCTGGAGTTGACATGGCCGAGACCGTCCCGGTGCGCTGCCCGGCCTGCCACCGCGAGCACCGCTACACGGCGCCGGTGTACCCCTGCGTGTGCGGCGCGCCGGTCGGCCCGCCCCTGGACCGCGACCGTGCGGCGACGCCTGTCCCTCATCGCGTCTGGCAGGACGACTGGGTGACGGTGCGCTGCGCGTCCTGCGGCCGGAGCGGGGAGTGGCCGCGCCCGGAGATGGGGTGCGCGTGCGGAACGGTGCTGCGGGTGCCGGTGGCGGAGGGGCGGGGACCGGCCGGCCCGGACGACGGGACGGACCGGGCCGCCGATGCAGCCCGGCCGCGGTCCACGCCGGACGCACGCGACGCCGCGGCCGCCACCGCCATCGCGGGCGCCGCGGCCGCCCGGCCGCCCTTCCGGTCCGTCACCATCCGTACCGCCCGGGACGCCGTCACGGCCACCGCGCTGTATCTGCGCTGGCTCGGCTACCCGGACGTACGCCGGGCGGACCAGCGTCCCCCGTCCGGCATCGGCCTCGCGGCCCGCGGCGTCCTCGCACAGGTCGACCCGGCCGTGCGCCCCGCGACGCTGCGGGACGTGGAGTGCCTGTGGCTGACGGCCATGACGGAGTCCGCCGACTGCCTCTACTTCTCCCTCACCGGCTACGCGGACGACGCCCGGGCCCGCGCCGACGCCCTGGCCGTCCCCCTGTTCGTCCTCGATCTCACGGGCACACCGCACCCGGTGAACGCCCCGGCCGAGACGCTGGCCACCACCGGCACCGGGAACCGGGCGCCCTGACCCCTCCTGAGCCGGTCAGTCGCCGCTCGGCTTGGCGAACTCCTCGATCAGCACGGGATACTGCTCCCCGCCGTGTCCGGCGGCGATCGAGCGGTCGGCCATCGCCTTGATCAGCTTGGGCAGTTCGGCGTTGACACCGACCGCCTCGCTCTCCTCGATCAGGTGCGCCATGGCCCGCACGTCGGTCTCCAGGGCGGAGACCTCGGCAGGGAAGGAGCCGCTGTCGATCTGCCGGGCGTATCCCGGCAGCCATTCGGCCACGCCGGCGGCGATCCGCTGCGCGAACGGCGCGTACGTCACAGCGTCGACACCGGCCGTCCTGAGCAGGGCGGTGCCCTGCAGCCAGGCGTTCAGGACGCTCCACATCATGGCCAGGCCGGCCACGTCGTACAGGGAGGCCAGGCCATGGTCCGCGCCGAGGTGGGTGACGGTGCCGAGCGCGTCGAGTGTCGACTTGTGCGCCTCGAAGTCCGCCTGCGAGCCGCTGTGCAGAATGATCGCCTCGGCGGTGCCGATCGCCGGCGGGACGGCCATGATGGCGCCGTCCAGGTAGCGGGCGCCGCGCTGCTCGGCCCAACGGGCCGTCTCACGGGCCTGGGCCGAGTCGCCCGAGGTCAGGTTGATCAACGTCCTGCCCTCGAGGTCGGCATCGCTCGCGCCCAGGAGTTCCCGCACGGCCTGGTAGTCGGTGACGCAGATGATCGTCAGCGGGCCTGCCTCGATCGCGTCGCCGACGGTCGGCGCGAGCCGTGCGCCGTCGGCGACGAGTCGGTCGGCCTTGGAAGCCGTGCGGTTCCACACGGTTGTGGCATGCCCGGCTTTCAGGAACGCGCCGGCGAGGGCCTGGCCCATGAGGCCGAGTCCGATGATTGTCACGGGTACGTCGGTTGTGTTCATGGCAGCATCGTCAACGTTGATACCGGTATGAAGGTCAAGCGAGGTTTCGATGCGCATCGGGGAATTGAGTCGCCGGACGGGCGTGAACGCCCATCAGTTGCGCTACTACGAGGCCCAGGGCCTGCTGGAGGCGGACCGCGGCGCGAACGGTTACCGCGAGTACGGGGACAGCGCCGTGCTGCGGGTGAAACAGATACGCCACCTGCTCGGGGCCGGACTGTCGTCCGAGGACATCGCGTACCTGCTGCCCTGCGCGGTCGGAGAAGCCCCGGAGCTGCTCGGATGTCCGGAACTGCTGGCGGCGATGCGGTCACGGCTGCGGCGACTGGACGACCAGATGGCCACGCTCACCCGCTCCCGGGACGCTCTCGCCGACTACATCGACGCGGCGGAGCGCATGGGCGGCGAGACCTACCCGCCCTTCGACGACGCCGATCCGGAGTGCGTGCCCGCCTGAGGAGTTGGTGAACGCATGACGTCGAGATCTGCCGGCATCCGCCCCGCGACCGCCGCCGAACTCCCCGCCCTCCAGGACATCGAACGTGCCGCCGGCGCCCCCTTCCACGACCTCGGCATGCCGGAGATCGCCGACGACGAGCCGCCGGGGCTGGACGTACTGGAGCGCTACCGCCGGGCCGGCCGCTGCTGGGCAGCGGTGGACGAGCGGGACCGTCCGGTCGCGTATCTGCTGGCCGAGCCCGTGGACGGGGCGCTGCACATCGAGCAGGTCTCGGTCCACCCGCGTGCCGCGCGCCGCGGCGTGGGCCGGGACCTCCTGGCACACGCCGCCGGCCACGCCCGCGAGGAGGGCCTGACCGCCCTGACCCTGACCACCTTCGCGGAGGTCCCGTGGAACGCCCCCTACTACGCCCGCCTCGGCTTTCGCGCCCTGCCCGAGCCGGACCTCACCCCCGGCCTGCGCGCCATCCGCGCGAAGGAAGCCGAACACGGCCTGGACCGCTGGCCACGGGTGTGCATGCGCGCACCGCTGTGACCTACCGTTCCTATTCAGTGAGCAGGAGTGAGTGTTGGACCCATTCCTGGTCGCTGCG
>NZ_JBSHKH010000241.1:0-5420 GCF_053643595.1 Streptomyces sp. NPDC055506
GGTCAGGGCCCGTTCTGCCGACCGGGCGCGAGCACGAGCATCGTGACGTCGTCCCGTACGTCCGGGCAGTGCCGGACGAGGTCGGCCCACACCCGCTCGGCCAGGGCGGCAGGCTCCTCCTCGGCGAAGCCAGGCAGCCGCTCTACCAGCGGGTAGAAGACCCCGTCGGCGTCCCTGGCCTCGGTGACCCCGTCGGACGCGAGAAAGAGCCTGTCACCGGCGCGCAGCCGCACCGAGACGACCCGGGGCGGAATCGCCTCGGCCAGGCCGAGACCGAGCGGTGTGCACGGCTCGATGTCCAGCTCGACGGCGCGCCCGTCGCGCAGCAGCAGCGGGCCGGACTGCCCGCACGCCACGATCCGCACCACACTCGCGTCGGCGGAGAAGCCGAGCAGCACCGCCGTCGCGAACAACTCGGCGTGCGGATCGCCCGCCGAGTCCGTCACCAGCCTCCGGTCGAGCCGGGCCGCCACCGCCTCCGGATCCGGCTGGTCCAGCACGGCCTCCCGGAAGGCCCCCAGCAGCGACGCGACCGTGGCGACGGCCGAAAGACCGTGTCCCTGGACATCGCCCATGACCGCCCGTACGCCGTAGGGACCCGCCCGGACGTCGAAGAAGTCGCCCCCGACCAGCGTCCCGCTCTGCGCGGCCCGGTACAGCCCCGCGCACCGCACCGGCCCGACCCGCTCCCGCAGCGGCGGCACGACGGCCTGCTGCGCGGCCTCGGCGACGGCCCGTTCGGTGACCAGCTGGGCGTCACGCCGGCTGCGGACGAACGACAGCAGCACGCTCAGCACCGCCACGAAGCACACCGTCAGTAAATCGGTGCTGCCGGGATCATTGAGGCTGAAGACCGGGATGGTCAGCACGACCACCACCAGCGCCCCCAGCACCGCCGTCGCCGCCGGTCCGTGTGCGAGCACGGCCAGTGGCGGAATGGCACCCAGCAGGAAGCCGATGTCGAGCGGCTCCGGACTGATCAGCTCCGCCGCGCACACGCCCGCCAGCAGCGCGGACGGCAGCACCCGCGCCCAGCCCGGCGGGGGCGCGCCGCGCAGCCAGCCGCGCCGGTCCCGGCGCGGCAGCCGGCCGCGCACACTGCTCACACCACCACGCTGCTACGCCCGAACCGGCGCCGCACGCCGACATCGGCGCCGCTGGAAGGGCGTGAGCGTCGGCCGGGCGCAGTGGTCGGTCAGGCCGGAGGGCTCCTTGACCCGGGCCGGAAATTCGATGGACGGCTCATCGGCGGCCCCGTAGCCTTTGGCGCGCCACGCCCCGAGACCCGTGGAAGGAGGGCAGAACCGTGCAGTTCACACCGTTCCGGCGCTCCTTGCCCCTCGTCCCCGGCGTGTCTCGACCCACCTGACCGGGAGCGCTCCTCGCAGCATGCTTCCCGGAGGAAGTCCATGACCGACGTGGTCATCCGCTCGCTCGACGCGAGCACCGCCGATCTCTTCGACACCCTGCCCGACCCGCTGGGCGCCCGCGAGGGCCACCGGCTGACCCGGCACCGCCCCGACTGGAAGCGGGTGGCCCTGCGCGACGGCAGGGTCGTCGCCCGCGCTGCCTGGTGGGGCGGCCCCGACGACACCGAGCCCGTCAACCTCAACTGGTTCGACGTGGCGGAGGGCGAGGAGGAAGCGGGCGCCGCACTCCTGCGCTCCGCGCCCTGGCAGGTGGAACTCGAGCTGAACCTGCCCGCCGGCTGGCGTGACACCCCGGCCCTGCGCACCGCCGCCGAGACCCGTTTCACCGCCGCGCGCGAAGCCGGTTACGACCTCCTGGTCGAACGCCTGCTGTACCGGTGGACCCCCGAGCACGGCCTGCCCGAACGGCCCGGGCGCCTGGTGTTCCGCGCCGAACCTGACGACGCCGTGTTCTTCGACGCGCTGCGCCGGATCCACTCCGTCACCCTGGACGTCCACGCGCTGAAGGCGATCGAGGAGGGCGGACTCGACCGGGCGGCCCAGGAGGAACTCGACTTCTTCCACTGGTGCCCCTCACCACGGGAGTGGTGGCAGGTCGCGTACACACCGCGGGGCGAGCCGGTCGGCATCCACATCCCGGCCCACAACCAGTCGGGCCCGTGCCTCGGCTTCATCGGGGTCCTGCCCGACCAGCGAGGCAACGGCTACGCCTACGACCTCCTGGCCGAGTGCACCCACTTCCTGGTCGAACAGGGCGCGGACTTCGTCGCCGCCGCCACCGACCAGGGCAACTTCCCCATGGCGGCGAACTTCGCGAAGGCCGGTTTCCCGGTGGTGAAGGAACGGCTCAACTTCCACCCGGTGTAGGCGGTTGTCCGGCGGTGGCGCGGGCCCGAAAGCCTCTAGTGTGCGCCGCCGTTGAGCAGGTCCTCGGCCGCCGTGAGGATCTCCGTGACGCGGAAACCGAACGCCGCGTCGCAGGCGTGCGGGCGGCCGGTGCGAGCCGCGGTGAGCAGGGCGTCCGCGGCCCGCATCAGGGCGGGGACCGCTCCGTCGGAGCTCTCCGGCAGGACCGCCACCCCGGCCTCTCCCCGCAACTCCAGTGCGGCACCGGCCGCCGCGGGCGGTGCCGTCAGGCTCAGGGTGAGGGTGCTCGACGCGCCGCCGGCGTGGTCGAGGACGACATACGCCGTGTCCCCGGGGCCGTACGCGGCGGCCGTCACGCGCCGCACGTCGCCGAGCACCGGCAGCAGCACGGACAGGGCGTGCGGCCCGACGTCCCACAGGGCGCCCTTCTCCCGCCGCCACGGCGTCGCGAAGGGACTCTCGCTGGTGAACACGGACCCGAGCCACTGCGCGTGGGCCGTGAACCAGCCCGGCACTTCCGCCTGTTCGGTGATCCACCCCTCCGGCTCGGGCTGGAAGCGAGCCGTGAAGAAAACGACCGAGGCGACACTGCTCTCCTCGACGGCCTCGACCACGGCCCGCCCCTGCTCCACCGTCGGCGCGAGAGGCTTGTCGAGCAGCAGATGGCACCCGGCCCGGGCCGCACGCGCGGCCAGCTCGGCCTGCACCTGCGGAGGCAGCGCCACGGCGACCGCGTCCACGTCGGCGAACAGCTCGTCGACGTCGTCGTACGCCCGCACACCGTGCCGCCCGGCCAACTCCTTGGCGGCCTCGGGGCGACGGCCCCACACCCCGGCGAAGTCCAGCTCCCCGTGCCCGCTCAGTGCGGGCGCGTGAGCCATCTGCGCCCACGGCCCGGTGCCCAGCAGTCCTATCCGCATGCCGCCGCCTCTCAACGGTGCCGAAACGTCGACAAAAACAAGAACGGAAAACAAGAAAGGCAAGGAGAGATCTCCTTGCCACTCTCAACTTATAGCGCACAGGGGGCCTTGCGGCAAGGCCCCCATGGTGCCGCAAACTGTCCGGCCTGAGCCCAGGACCTGCGGAAACGGGAGCATGACGTGACCCCCTTGACCACGAGCGCGTTCGATCTTCCCGACCGCCTCTCCCACAAGGCCGACCCTGCGCTGACCGCCGGGGACGAGCGGCACTTCGCCGCCGTCGCCGAGTGCCTGGAGCAGTCGATCGCCGAACTGTCCGACCGGCTGGAGGCCGAGCGCAGGGCTCCCGGCGGCAAGGGCAGGCAGGCGATGGACCGGGACGCGGAGATCCACCGGCTGACCACCCGCCTGCGCGCACTGCGCCGCTTCGGACTGGACGTGTGCCTCGGGCACATGGTCGGTGCCGACCACTCCGAGCCCGTGTACGTGGGACGGCTCGGCCTCACGGACAGCGAGGGCCGCCGGCTCCTGGTCGACTGGCGTTCCCCCGCCGCCGAGCCGTTCTTCGGAGCCACCCACGCCGACCCGATGGGCCTGGCCAGCCGCCGCAGGTACCGCTGGACCGGCGGCCGGATCAGTGACTACTGGGACGAGGTGTTCACCGCGGACGGCATCTCCGGACACGCCGCGCTCGACGACCAGTCCGCCTTCATCGCCAGCCTCGGCACCGACCGCTCACCCCGGATGCGGGACGTGCTCGGTACCATCCAGGCCGACCAGGACGCCATCATCCGCGCGGGCTCGCGCGGCGCCCTCGTCGTCGACGGCGGCCCGGGCACCGGCAAGACCGTGGTCGCCCTGCACCGGTCGGCCTACCTCCTCTACTCCGACCCCCGCCTTGGGCAGCACCGCCGGGGCGGCGTGCTCTTCGTCGGCCCGCACCGGCCCTATCTGTCCTACGTCTCCGACGTCCTGCCCGGACTCGGCGAGGAGGGCGTACAGACCTGCGTCCTGCGGGACCTGCTCGACGAGGGAGCCGAGGCGGGGACCGAGACCGACCCGGACGTGGCACGTCTGAAGTCGTCCGCGGACATGGTGAGGGCGATCGAGAAGGCCGTCACGTTCTACGAGGAGCCGCCCACCGAGGCCATGACGGTCACGACCCACTGGTCCGACGTCCACCTCGGCGCCCGTGACTGGGCCGTGGCCTTCGCGGCGGCGGAACCCGGCACTCCGCACAACGAGGCGCGCGACCAGGTCTGGGAGGAACTGCTCACGATCGTCGAGGACAAGCACGAAGGGGACGTGTCGGCGAACCTCCTGCGCAGATCGCTGTCGCGGAACAGGGAATTGCTCACGGTCTTCAACCGCGCGTGGCCGCTGCTCGAAGCGACCGACCTCGTGTCGGACCTGTGGTCGGTGCCCGCCTATCTGCGGATGTGCGCGCCCTGGCTCAGCCGGGACGAGGTCCGGACACTGCAGCGCGCGGACGCCCGGGCCTGGACCGTGTCCGACCTGCCGATCCTGGACGCCGCACGGCAACGGCTCGGCGACCCGGAGGCGTCCCGCCGCAAGCGCCGGAACGACGCCGCCATCGCCACCGAACGCGAGCGCATGGGCAGGGTCATCGACGACCTGCTCGAGGCCCACAGCCATGACGACGGCGAAGGTGTGCTGGTCATGCTGAACGGACAGGACATGCGCAACTCCCTCGTGGACGAGACCGCCCTGCCCACCGCCGACCCGGACCGGCTCGCCGGCCCCTTCGCGCACATCGTCGTGGACGAGGCCCAGGAACTCACCGACGCGGAGTGGCAGATGCTGCTGCTGCGCTGCCCTTCCCGGAGCTTCACCATCGTCGGGGACCGCGCCCAGGCCCGACACGGCTTCACTGAGTCGTGGCGGGAACGGCTCGAACGGGTCGGGTTCGACCGGATCGATCTCGCCTCGCTGAGCATCAACTACCGCACGCCTCAGGAGATCATGACGGCGGCCGAGCCGGTCATCCGGGCCGTGCTCCCGGACGCCAACGTGCCGGCCTCCATCCGCAGCGGCGGCGTCCCCGTGGTCCACGGAGCCGCCGCCGAGCTGAACTCGATCCTCGACACCTGGCTGGCCGCCCATGCCGAGGGGATCGCCTGTGTCATCGGCGATCCCGACTTCCGGCCCTCCTCCTCCCGCGTCCGGTCGCTGACCCCGGAGC